>NZ_JBHWUU010000080.1:0-46973 GCF_042737375.1 Streptomyces sp. NPDC060000 | reverse complement strand
CCCCGCGCCCCGCGTTCCCGCGCCCCGCGCCCCGCGCCCCGCGCCCCGCGCCCCGCGTTCCCGCGCCCCGCGCCCCGCGTTCCCGCGTTCCCGCGCCCCGCGCCCCGCGTTCCCGCGGTCCTAGGCCGGGCCCGTCACCTCCTTCGCTGTCGTCTCCCGCAGCTTCCCGTCCAGCAGGAGCCATCGCGTGATGCCGATGGATTCCAGGAACGGCACGTCGTGGCTGGCCACGATCAGGGCGCCCTCGTAGGACTCCAGGGCGGTCGTGAGCTGGCGCGCACTCGCCATGTCGAGGTTGTTGGTCGGCTCGTCCAGCATGAGCAGCTGGGGCGCCGGCTCGGCCAGCATCAGTGCGGCCAGGCTCGCCCGGAAGCGCTCCCCGCCGGACAGGGTCGCCGCCTTCTGATCGGCGCGGGCGCCCCGGAACAGGAAGCGGGCCAGCCGGGCCCGGACCCGGTTGTTGGTGGCGCCGGGCGCGAACCGGGCCACGTTCTCGGCGACCGTGAGCTCGCCGTCGAGGATGTCGAGGCGCTGGGGCAGGAAACGCAGCGGTACGTGCGCGTGCGCCTCGCCCGCCTCCGGCGCCAGTTCCCCGGCGATGGTGCGCAGAAGCGTCGTCTTGCCCGCGCCGTTGCGCCCGACCAGCGCGACCCGCTCGGGACCGCGCAGGTCGAGACCGCCGTCCACGCGCGCGCCGTACGCGAGCCGCAGACCCATCAGGGTGAGGACCTCGCGCCCCGGCGGTACGGCCGTGTACGGCAGGTCGACGCGGATCTCGTCGTCGTCCCGTACGGCCTCCACCGCGTCGTCGAGCCGCTCCCGGGCCTCGGCGAGCTTCTCCTCGTGCATGATCCGGTGCTTGCCCGCCGACTCCTGCGCCGAGCGCCTGCGTGCCCCCATGACGATCTTCGGCTCGCGTTTCTGGTCGAACATCTTCTGCCCGTACCGCTTGCGCCGGGCCAGCTTGACCTGCGCGTCGGTCAGTTCGCGTTTCTGCTTGCGCAGGTCGGCCTCCGCGACGCGCACCATGCGCTCGGCGGCGTCCTGCTCGGTGGCCAGGGCCGCCTCGTAGGCGGAGAAGTTGCCGCCGTACCAGGTGACCTCGCCGGCGCGCAGGTCGGCGATCTGGTCGACGAGGTCGAGCAGTTCCCGGTCGTGGCTGACCACGACCAGCACACCCGGCCAGGACGCGACGGCCGCGTACAGCCGCCGCCGGGCGTACAGGTCGAGGTTGTTGGTCGGTTCGTCCAGCAGCAGGACGTCCGGCCGGCGCAGCAGCAGCGCGGCCAGCCGCAGCAGGACGGACTCGCCGCCCGACACCTCGCCGATGGTGCGGTCGAGATCGACGTGGCCGAGCCCGAGCTCGCCGAGGGTGGCCAGGGCGCGCTCCTCGACGTCCCAGTCGTCGCCGACGGTCTCGAAGTGCCGCTCGCAGACGTCACCGGCCTCGATGGCGTGCAGCGCGGCCCGCTGTGCGGCGATACCGAGCGCGGCGTCGACCTTCAGCGTGGTGTCGAGGGTGACGCTCTGCGGGAGGTGTCCGACCTCGCCGGCGAGGCGCACCGTGCCGTCGGCGGGGGCGAGCTCCCCGGCGATCAGCTTCAGCAGGGTCGACTTGCCGGAACCGTTGACGCCGACGAGTCCGGTCCGGCCGGGGCCGAAGGCGACGTCGAGCCCGTCGAAGACGGGGGTGCCGTCCGGCCAGGAGAAGGCGAGGGAGGTGCAGGTGATGGAGTGAGTCAAAACGGGCCTCGTGGGTGCGTGTGCGGTCAGGGGCGACACGTGTCGAGACACCGGAATGCGGCGACCACCGCGGCAGCGGGGGAGCGCGAAGACATGGGAAGAGTCCTGCTCCGCAAGGACGGCTCGAAGGCCGAGGTCGCACGCGACGCACACACTCCGAAGGTGTGGCGCGGTGTCTCAAGACCTCAGACGAGCAACGTCCTTCTCCTATCGGCGGCAACAGAACCGTTCTACACCGTAGGAGGGCCCGGAAGGACTGTCAACGGATTAACAGGCGTCCCGCATCAGCTCCGCCAGGTCATGGTCGAGGTCGAGCTGCCGGTACTCCGTGCCGGCGGGCACCAGCTCGTTCGTGGCCAGCAGGAAGCAGCGGATGTCCGCCGAGTGGACGTGCACGACGGCGGTGCCCTCGGGCGCGTGGAACTCCAGCACCGTGCGGCCGAATCCGTAGGGCCGTACCCGGACGTCGCCGTGGCCCTCGGCGTCGTGCAGGCCGGCGGCGAGCAGGTCACGGGCGAAGGTCCAGCAGACCTCGACGCCCTCCAGGGTGGCCGGAGCCGGGAAGGTCATGCGGACGGCGAAGGGATCCTGCCGGTCGTAGCTCAGTGTGGCGGGGATGGTCTGCATCCGAGGCGCGGCGGCGACCAGACGTGCCTCTACGGGCTGCTCGATGACAGTGGACAACGCCTTGCTCCCTCGTGACGGCGGGACGATCTTCCGGGCGGTGCGTCCGGACACTGGAAGAGACGCCGGAACCGGCCGATCCGTGCACACCCATTCCTAGTGACCTCGGTCACCGCTTTTCATGCACGGGAGTGACTCACTTCTCCTGCCGTGCCCCACAGGACCGTTGAGGTGGTCGAGGGCATCTGGACGGCACCGAAAGCCGTGGGCTAGCTTCGCCCGCCATGAGGCGCTTGGGGAAGACGCGACGCACGGTACGGACAGCACGCAAGAGCGGCCGAGTGGCGGCGGCGGCCTGTGGGGCGGCCCTCGCCGTCCTGACCGCCCTGCCCGCCCAGGCGCACACAGCAAGGCCCACGGCGCCGCACTGGGACCTGAAGGAGACCGGCACGACCGCCGTACGGTTCCGCGGTCTCGCGGCGGTCGACCGGGACACGGCATGGGTGGCCGGCACCCGGGGCACCGTCCTGCGCACCTCCGACGGCGGCCGGAGCTGGCGCAACGTCTCGCCGCCCGGCGCCGCCGACCTGCAGTTCCGGGACATCGAGGCGTTCGACGCGCGCCGGGCGGTGGTGCTCGCCATCGGCGAGGGAGAGGCATCGCGCGTGTACCGCACAGAGGACGGCGGGACGACCTGGACGGAGTCCTTCCGCAACACCGACGCCCACGCCTTCTACGACTGCCTGACCTTCTTCGACCGCCGTCACGGCCTCGCCATGAGCGACCCGGTGGACGGGAAGTTCCGCATCCTGTCGACCGGCGACGGCGGCCGCTCCTGGAAGGTACTGCCGAACGACGGCATGCCGGCCGCCCTGGCCGGTGAGGCGGGCTTCGCGGCCAGTGGCCAGTGCCTGGTCGCCTCCGGCGCCAAGGACGTCTGGCTGGCCACCGGCGGGGCCGCACACGCGCGTGTGCTGCACTCGTCCGACCGCGGACTGACCTGGAGCGCCACCGAGAGCCCCATTCCCGCCGGGGACCCCGCGCGCGGTGTCTTCGCCCTCGCCTTTCGCGACCGCACCCACGGCCTCGCCGTCGGCGGCGACTACCGTGCCGACCAGCCCTCCCCGAGGTCCGCCGCCACGACCGGCGACGCCGGACGCACCTGGCGGCCGTCCGCCACACCCCCCTCCGCCTACCGCTCCGGCGTCGCCTGGCTCCCGCACAGCCGCTCCGCCGCCCTCGCGGTCGGTCCCATGGGCACCGACCTGACCACCGACGCCGGCCGCACCTGGCGCACCCTCGACACCGGCTCCTACGACACCGTGGACTGCACCCCCGACCTCGGCTGCTGGGCCGCCGGCGAACAGGGGCGGGTGGCACGTCTGGAGAACTGAGCCCCTTTCGGGGTACCCGGGCGGCGCGGACACGGAAGGAGAGCACACATGCCACGCGGTTCCAGCCCCAAGCGGGAGCGCCAGTACGAGCACATCAAGGAGAGCGCGCAGGACCGGGGAGAGAGCGCCGGCCGCGCGAAGGAGATCGCCGCCCGGACGGTCAACAAGGAGCGCGCCCGGTCCGGCGAGTCGAAGACCGCGAGCCGCACCTCCGCGCAGGACATGTCGTCCGGCGAGCGGGGCGGCCGACGGTCCGGGACGGGCTCGCAGGGGCCCACCTACGACCAGCTCTACGAGGAGGCCAAGCGCCGGGGCGTCAAGGGCCGTTCGGACATGAACAAGAGCCGGCTGCAACGCGCGCTCGGCGACAAGAGCTGACTGTGCTGCTCCGGAACACGATCGCGGGCCCGCTCCCGGGAGCCGTACGCTCGTCCGCACGATGACGACCGTAGACATTCCCGCGGGCTGGCCCGCGACCGAGGAAGCGGCCCGCGCCGTCCAGGACGAGCTGCGGGCCCGGGTGGTGCTCGACGAACCCGGGCCGCCGCCCGGTACCGGGCACGTGACGGGGGTCGACGTCGCCTACGACGACGAGCGCGACGTCGTCGCGGCCGCGGCCGTCGTGCTGGACGCGGCGAGCCTGGAGGTCGTCGCCGAGGCCACCGCCGTCGGACGGATCTCCTTCCCGTACGTGCCCGGCCTGCTCGCCTTCCGCGAGATCCCCACGGTGCTCGCCGCCCTGGACGCCCTGCCCCGCCCGCCCGGCCTGGTCGTCTGCGACGGCTACGGCCTGGCCCACCCCCGCCGCTTCGGCCTCGCCAGCCACCTCGGGGTCCTCACCGGCCTGCCCACCATCGGCGTCGCCAAGAACCCGTTCACCTTCACGTACGACGACCCGGAGGCCCCGCGCGGGTCGACGGCCCCGCTGCTCGCGGGCGACGACGAGGTGGGGCGCGCGCTGCGCACCCAGGCGGGGGTGAAGCCGGTCTTCGTCTCCGTCGGCCATCGCGTCACCCTGGACGGCGCCTGTGCCCACACCCTTGCCCTCACCCCGCGTTTCCGCCTCCCGGAAACGACCCGGCGGGCGGACTCACTGTGCCGACGGGCCCTTCAGGAGGCGACCACCCGCCACTGACCGACCTCCTGGTACGCGGAGTCGTAGACCGCCGAGCCGTCTCCGGCCTCCAGGGCGTGGTGCTTCAGGTTGCCGCCCCAGTAGCGCAGGATGCGCCCCAGCTCGCCCACCGGATCCTCGGCCAACGCACCCTCGTCCACGGTGACTTCGAGAACGAACTTCATGCTGCTCCCCTCTCGCTCCGATCAAGTGCTTCCATCGTTTCACTGAAGTGCCCATTGATACTTCGGGGCGTTTGACGGCCAGGAAGCCCAGGTGGCGACGGGGAGCAGGGGCGGCAAGTCTCAAAGCAGGGCGGGGCGAGGGGCCGAGCGCACCCGCTGCCTGAGTACGTCGTCTGAGTACCCGTACGGATGTGCGCCCGGCCCTCCGCTCGGCAGGCTGGGCCCATGACCACGCACCGTGCTCCGAAGCCCCTCGCCGACCCGGACCGCCCTGTCGAGCGTGCCGTGAACGCCGCGCTGATCCTCGCCGTCCTGGCCGGTCTCGGCTGGATCGTCGGGGTGGTCTACACGCTCGCGCAGTGGCCGGTCTGAGGCCGCGGACGCGGCGAGGGGACGGTCAGCGGCGCGCCGCGACCCGGAAGCGGACACCCGCCCGGGTCAGCCGCCCGGTCAGCGCGTCACCCATCGCCACCGCCGTCGTCACCTGCCCCGCGGTCGGCGGGAGGTCGTCGCAGGCCAGGGCCAGCGCCGCCTCGGCGAACATCTTCGCCGTCTCGTCGTAACCGGGGTCGCCGCCCGCGACCTCGGTGCACACCCGCCGACCGCCGCCCTCGCCGACGAACCGCACCGAGAACCAGCTTCGTGCCCGCTTCTGGGCGCTCGGCCCCTCCCCGGGGCTGAGCCGGTCCGACAGCCAACGCCGTGCGGGCGGCAGCTGAGCCGCGGCGACGAGCGCTCCGACCGCAGCGACCCCGCCCACGGCGACGGGCAGCCGCCGTACGGCCGCGTAGTGCCGGTAGCGGAAGTCGGGCCCGTAGCGGGGCAGCGCCCTCGCCGACCGCAGCACGATCTGCGGGTCGATGGTCGGCAGCGGCAGGGCCCAGGCGCCGACCTCCGGGGCGAACCGGGGCGCGCCCACCGGCGCGGCTGCCCGGCGGCCCAGCAGGCGCGGTTCGTGCCGCCCTCGCTCCCGCGCGGCGGCCACCATCTGCCGGCCGCGCGCGAACTGGCCCAGCGCGGAGGCGAAGGTGCCGCCCGAGAAGGCGGCGTCGGCGGTCACGAAGCCGTCCACGCTCAGAGGCACGCCCTCGGGAAGCTGCCGGACGGTGAAGTACACGCCCAGGTCGTGCGGGACGGAGTCGAATCCGCACGCGTGTACCAGCCGCGCACCCGTCTCACGCGCGCGTGCGTCGTGCCGGACATACATCAGGTCCACGAACTCCGGCTCGCCGGTGAGGTCGAGGTAGTCGGCGCCGGTGTCCGCGCAGGCCGCCACGAGGTCCTCGCCGTACGACACATAGGGGCCCACCGTCGTGGCCACCACGCGCGCGTGCTCCGCGAGGCCGCGCAGGGACGCCGGGTCCGAGACGTCGGCCCGCAGCACCCCGGCGTCCACGCCGAGCCGCTCGCGCAGCCGCTCCAGCTTCTCCTCGCTCCGCCCTGCGATCGCCCAGCGCAGCTCGGCGGGCGCGTGGGCGGCGAGGTACTCCGCGGTGAGTGTTCCCACGAAGCCGGTGGCCCCGAAGAGCACGATGTCGTACGGACGGTCCGACCTTTTCAGCCTGCTCATGACACCCCTTCGCCGTGCAGCCCGCGCCGCTGTCGGTGGCTGAGGCTAGCGTGAGCGGTGCGGAGGCCGACGGCAGGTGCCCCTAAAGTGTCTAAGCGCTTGCTCGCTCACCTCTTGTGTCCACTGGAACGCGTTCCTAGCATCACTGGTGTTACATCGGTTGTGTCACAGCAAGGGGGCTGGATGACAACGGAACGGACGGCCGGGCACGGCCCGCTGGCGGGCGTGCGCGTGGTGGAACTCGCCGGGATCGGCCCAGGTCCCTTCGCGGGCATGCTGCTCGCAGACCTCGGCGCCGACGTCGTCCGCGTGGACCGCCCCGGCGGCTCCGCTCTCGCCATCGATCCCGCCCACGACGTCACCAACCGCAACAAGCGCTCGGTGATCGTCGACCTCAAGGCCCCGGACGGCCCCGCGCGCGTGCTCGACCTCGCCGCCCGCGCCGACGTGCTCATCGAGGGCAACCGGCCGGGCGTCGCCGAGCGCCTCGGCGTCGGCCCCGAGGACTGCCACGCCCGTAACCCCCGGTTGGTCTACGGCCGGATGACCGGCTGGGGCCAGGACGGCCCGCTCGCCGACCGTGCCGGTCACGACGTCTCCTACATCGCCGTCACCGGCGCGCTCGGCCTGATCGGAGCCCCGGACCGGCCGCCACCCGTCCCCGCCAACCTGCTGGGCGACTTCGCGGGGGGCTCCCTCTACCTCGTCGTCGGCGTCCTCGCGGCCCTGCACCACGCGCGCGTGAGCGGCACCGGCCAGGTCGTCGACGCGGCCATCGTCGACGGCACGGCGCATCTCTCCGCGATGATCCACGGCATGCTCTCCGCCGGCGGCTGGCAGGACCGGCGCGCCGCCAACCTGCTCGACGGCGGCTGCCCGTACTACGGCACCTACGAGACCGCCGACGGGGGGTACATGGCCGTCGGCGCCCTTGAACCCCAGTTCTACGACGCGTTCGTGGACCTCCTCGGCCTCGAGGACCTCCGTGCGGCCCGCAAGGACTGGACGCGCTGGGGAGAACTGCGCGAGGCCGTCGCGGCCCGCTTCAGGTCCCGCACCCGGGACGAGTGGACCGCCGTGTTCGAGGGCTCCGACGCGTGTGTGGCGCCCGTGCTGTCGCTGCGCGAGGCCCCGCACCACCCGCATCTCGCCGCCCGCGGCACCTTCACCGACCACGGCGGCATCACCCAGCCGGCCCCCGCACCCCGCTTCTCCGCGACGCCCACGGCCGTCCGCACCGCGCCCGCCCGGCCCGGCGCCCACACGCGCGAGGTGGCCCATGACTGGGACATACCGGGCCTGATGACGGACCCGGGGGAGACGCCTGCCGAGCCCCCGGAGAAGGCCCCCGCCAAGGCGGCCGCGGAGCGTTCCGCGAAGGCCGCCGCCGAGGCTCCCGCGGAGCTCCCCGCGAAGACCACCGTGAAAAACCCTGTCAAGGACTTCCCGCACCAGGGCGACTGACCCCGCCCGGCTCGGCCCACCCTCCCGAAAGGCTTATCAGTGAGCACCGAAGCGTACGTGTACGACGCGATCCGCACCCCGCGCGGGCGCGGCAAGGCGAACGGCGCCCTGCACGGCACGAAGCCCATCGATCTCGTCGTCGGCCTCATCCACGAGCTGCGCAGCCGCTTCCCGGGCCTCGACCCGGCCGCGATCGACGACATCGTGCTCGGCGTGGTCAGCCCCGTCGGCGACCAGGGCTCCGACATCGCGCGCACCGCCGCGATCGCGGCCGGCCTGCCGGACACGGTGGCGGGGGTACAGGAGAACCGCTTCTGCGCCTCGGGCCTCGAGGCGGTCAACCTGGCCGCCATGAAGGTCCGCTCGGGCTGGGAGGACCTCGTCCTGGCGGGCGGGGTGGAGTCGATGTCCCGGGTGCCGATGGCCTCGGACGGCGGAGCCTGGTTCAACGACCCGATGACCAACCTGGCCGTCAACTTCGTGCCGCAGGGCATCGGCGCCGACCTCATCGCCACCATCGAGGGCTTCTCCCGGCGCGATGTCGACGAGTACGCGGCCCTGTCGCAGGAGCGGGCGGCGACGGCCTGGAAGGAGGGCCGCTTCGACCGTTCCGTGGTGCCGGTGAAGGACCGCAGCGGCCTCGTCGTCCTCGACCACGACGAGCACCCGCGCCCCGGCACCACCGCCGACTCGCTGGGCAGGCTGAAGCCGTCCTTCGCCGACATCGGTGAGCTGGGCGGCTTCGACGCGGTGGCGCTCCAGAAGTACCACTGGGTGGAGAAGATCGATCACGTCCACCACGCGGGCAACTCCTCCGGCATCGTCGACGGCGCCTCCCTGGTCGCGATCGGCTCCAGGGAGGTCGGCGAGCGCCACGGACTCACCCCGCGCGCGCGGATCGTCGCCGCCGCGGTCTCCGGCTCCGAGCCCACGATCATGCTCACCGGCCCCGCGCCCGCGACCCGCAAGGCACTCGCCAAGGCCGGTCTGACCATCGACGACATCGACCTCGTCGAGATCAACGAGGCGTTCGCGGCGGTCGTCCTGCGCTTCGCCAAGGACATGGGCCTGTCCCTGGACAAGGTCAACGTCAACGGCGGCGCGATCGCCCTCGGTCACCCGCTCGGCGCCACCGGCGCGATGATCCTCGGCTCGCTCGTCGACGAACTGGAGCGCCAGGACAAGCGCTACGGCCTCGCCACCCTCTGCGTCGGCGGCGGCATGGGCATCGCCACCATCGTCGAGCGCGTCTGACCACCCAGCGGAACTCACAGACTTCTACGGAGACCCCGTCATGACACAGAGCACCACCATCCGCTGGGAACAGGACCGCACCGGCCTCGTCACCCTCGTCCTGGACGACCCCGACCAGTCCGCGAACACCATGAACGCGGCCTTCCGCGCCTCCCTCGCCGCGGTCACCGACCGCCTGGAGGCAGAGAAGGACTCCATCCGGGGCATCATCCTCACCTCCGCCAAGAAGACCTTCTTCGCGGGCGGCGACCTGCGCGACCTCATCCGCGTCACCCCGGAGACGGCCCAGGACCTGCTGGACGGCGGACTGGAGATCAAGCGCAACCTCCGCCGCATCGAGACCCTCGGCAAGCCCGTCGTCGCCGCGCTGAACGGCGCGGCCCTCGGCGGCGGCTACGAGCTCGCCCTCGCCTGCCACCACCGCGTCGCCCTCGACGCGCCCGGCTCGAAGATCGGCTGCCCCGAGGTCACCCTCGGCCTGCTCCCCGGCGGCGGCGGCGTCGTGCGCACCGTCCGGCTGCTGGGCATCACCGACGCCCTCCTCAAAGTCCTCCTCAAGGGCACCCAGTACAGCCCGCGGCGAGCCCTGGAGAACGGCCTCGTCGACGAGGTGGCCACCTCGCCCGACGAACTGATGGCCAAGGCCCGCGCCTTCGTCGACGCCAACCCCGAGTCGCAGCAGCCCTGGGACAGGCCGGGCTACCGCATCCCGGGCGGCACCCCGTCGAACCCCCGGTTCGCCGCCAACCTGCCCGCGTTCCCGGCCAGTCTGCGCAAGGAGACCAACGGCGCCCCCTACCCGGCTCCGCGCAGCATCCTCGCCGCGGCCGTCGAGGGCGCCCAGGTCGACTTCGAGACCGCACAGGTCATCGAGGCGCGCTACTTCGTCGAGCTGGCCGCCGGGCAGACGTCGAAGAACATGATCCAGGCGTTCTTCTTCGACCTCCAGGCCGTCAACTCCGGCGTCAGCCGCCCCAAGGGCGTCGCGCCCCGCCAGGTCCGCAAGGTGGCCGTCCTGGGCGCCGGGATGATGGGCGCGGGCATCGCCTACTCGTGCGCCCGCGCGGGCATCGACGTCGTCCTGAAGGACGTCACCCCGGAGGCCGCCCTCAAGGGCAGGGCCTACTCCGAGAAGCTGTGCGCCAAGGCCGTCTCCCGGGGGCGTACGACGCAGGAGAAGGCGGACGCGCTGCTCGCCCGCATCACGCCCACCGCCGACCCCCAGGATCTGGCCGGCTGCGACGCCGTGATCGAGGCCGTCTTCGAGGACACCTCCCTCAAGCACAAGGTGTTCCAGGAGATCGAGCAGGTCGTCGCCCCCGACGCCCTGCTGTGCTCCAACACCTCCACTCTGCCGATCACGGCCCTCGCCGAGGGCGTCGAGCGCCAGGACGACTTCATCGGGCTGCACTTCTTCTCACCCGTGGACAAGATGCCGCTCGTCGAGATCATCAAGGGCGAGCGCACCGGCGAGGAGGCGCTCGCGCGCGCCTTCGACCTGGTCCGGCAGATCAAGAAGACACCGATCGTCGTCAACGACTCGCGCGGCTTCTTCACCTCACGGGTGATCGGCCACTTCATCAACGAGGGCGTCGCCATGGTCGGCGAGGGCATCGAGCCCGCGTCCGTGGAACAGGCGGCGGCCCAGGCGGGCTACCCGGCCAAGGTCCTGTCCCTGATGGACGAGCTGACGCTCACCCTCCCGCGCAAGATCCGCAACGAATCCAAGCGGGCCGTGGAGGAAGCGGGCGGCACCTGGCCCGGGCACCCCGCCGAGGCCGTCATCGACCGCATGGTCGACGAGTTCGGCCGCACCGGCCGCAGCGGGGGCGCCGGCTTCTACGAGTACGGCGAGGACGGCCGGCGGGCCGGACTCTGGCCGGGCCTGCGCGAGCACTTCACGCGCGCGGACGCCGGGATCCCCTTCAGGGACATGCAGGAACGCATGCTCTTCGCCGAGGCCCTCGACACGGTCAAGCTCCTCGAGGAGGGCGTCCTGACGTCCGTCGCGGACGCCAACATCGGCTCTCTCCTCGGCATCGGCTTCCCCGGCTGGACCGGAGGCGTCCTGCAGTACATCAACGGCTACGACGGCGGCGCCGAACTGGGCACCGGGCTCCCCGCGTTCGTGGCCCGTGCGCGCCGGCTCGCCGAACGCTACGGCGACCGCTTCACCCCGCCCGCGCTGCTGGTGGAGAAGGCGGAGAAGGGGGAGACCTTCACGGACGGCCGCTGAGCCGCCGGGCCCGTCGGGGGAGCCCCGCCGGGCCCGTCAGGGGGAGCCGTCCGCCGGCGGCTCCCCGAGCCACTCCCGCAGCTCCTGCGTGAGCGACCGCTGGAAAGCCGTCAGCAGAGCCTGGACGACCAGGGGCTGCATGTGCGCCGACAGCGACCTCACCACCCGCGCGTCGCCCTCCGGCACCTCCTCGCGCAGCAGCCGCGACAGCTCGTGGGCCGCGGCACGCGCGTGGTCGAGGAGGACGGTCCGGGCCGCGCGGATCGCCTCCGGGGACAGCGGTACGTCGAGGAGCCGCACGCCCAGCCTCAGCAGCCCCGCGTCGACGCGGTACGAGTCCTCGCCGGCCGCATCCCCGGCGCCGGCTTCCAGCACGCCCATCGCCGCGAGCCGGTCCACGTCCTCCTCGCCGAGCGCCCGCCCCGCCCGCCGCCCGAGTTCCTCCCGCTCCACCGTCTCCACGGCGTCCGGCGCCCACGAGGCCACCACGGCCCGGTGCACGGCGAGGTCGTGGGCGTCGAGACCGGGCGGCAACCGGTCCAGATAGCGTTCGATCGCCGCCAGCGTCAGGCCCTGCCGGCGCAGCTCCTCGATCAGCCCCAGGCGCGCGAGATGCCCGGGCCCGTAGCGCCCCACCCGGCGCGGACCGATGACCGGCGGGGGCAGCAGGCCCTTGGTGCCGTAGAAGCGCACGGTCCGTACCGTGACGCCCGCGCGGGCGGCCAGCTCGTCGACCGTGAGGGTCGGCTCCTCGGTCTCGATCGTCATGTGCAGCAGTATCGCTGTGACACCACCGCTGTGAAACCGGTCGCGTCAGCGGGCCGGAGCCAGTGTCAGTGGCATCGCCTACCGTGGCGTCATGTCGGAGATCACTTACGTCCGGGGTGACGCCACCGTTCCGTCGGTGAAGGGCGTCAAGGTGATCGCCCATGTCTGCAACGACATCGGCGGATGGGGGAAGGGTTTCGTCCTGGCGCTGTCCCGCCGCTGGCCCGAGCCGGAGGCCGCCTACCGTGCCTGGCACCGGGAGCGCGCCTCGAACGACTTCGGTCTGGGCGCGCTCCAGCTCGTCCGGGTCAAGCCCGACGTCTGGGTCGCCAACATGATCGGCCAGCGCGGCACCAGGACGGGCAGCAAGGGCGTCCCGGTGCGCTACCCGGCCATCGACACGGCACTGGCCCGCCTCGCCGACCGTGCCATCGAACTCGGCGCGTCGGTGCACATGCCCCGGATAGGCTGCGGTCTGGCCGGCGGCAAGTGGTCCCGCGTCGAACCGCTCGTCACCGGGCGGCTGGTCGAGCGGGGCGTCGCGGTGACGGTGTACGACCACGGGGAGGGGTAGCACCCATGCACGCTGACAGCGGGAACGCCGGGAACGCCGGGAACGCCGGGAACGCCGGGAACGCCGGGAACGCTGGGAACGCCGGGAGCCCCGGGAACGCCGAGATCGTCGAGCACTTCGGCACCACCGACGACGTCGACGTCCTGGTCCTGGGCGGGGCGGGCGTGGACACGATCGTGCATGTGCCGGAGCTACCGCTTCCGTACGCCGACAGCTACATGATCGACGGCGGGATCCGCGCCCGCGCCGGACAGACCGGTGACTTCGTCGCCCTGGGCCTGACCGCACTGGGCCTGCGCGTCCACCACCTCGACTTCCTGGGCGACGACCCCGAGGGAGATCTGGTCCGTGCCCTGCACCGGGAGCAGGGCATCGCCCTCACCGCGATCCCGCAGCCCGCCGGCACCAAGCGCGCGGTCAACCTGGTCGGCCCGGACGGGCGTCGGCTGTCGCTGTACGACAACAGCCGAGGGCGCCCGGACGACCGCTTCCCGCAGGACACCCTGCGGACCCTGGCCGCCGCGAGCCGCCACGCGCACGTGTCCATCACCCATCCCTGTGCCGAGGCCCTGCCCGTGCTGCGCGAGGCGGGCGTCGGCATCTCCACCGACCTGCACAACTGGGACGGGGAGAACCCCTACCACGAGGCCTTCGCCTACGAGGCGGACGTCGTCTTCGTCTCCGTGACCGCACTGACCGACCCCGAGGCGACCATGCGCCGTATCGCCGAGCGGGGTCACGCGGAGGTGGTCGTCGCCACCGCTGGTGCGAAGGGCGCGTACCTGCTCACCGGCGGCGAGCTGACCCACATCCCGGCCGCCGCACCGCCGGGGCCGGTGGTCGACTCCAACGGCGCGGGTGACGCCTTCGCGTCCGCCTTCCTCTTCGGGCGCCTGGGCGGCGAGCCGCCGCACCGGTGCGCCGAGTTCGGCGCGCTGGCCGGGGCGTACGCGTGCACGGTGCCGTCCACGGACAGCGCCGCGATGCCGCGCGACGCACTCCCGGCCCGGGCGGCGGCCACCGGGCGGTAGCGCCTCCGGGCCGGGAGCGGGGGCCTGGACGTCCCTTCATCGAGCGCTGACGACGGTCAGTGCTCGTGCACGTCGTTCGTCGCCGCGATCTTCTTCCAGGACTTCGGCTGTACGAGAGCGGCCGGCGCCTCGGCGAGGGACGCGGTACGCGCGGCCGACCCGGCCGGCTTCTCCGGCTGGAACAGCCAGGTGTCGAACAGGGCGCCCAGCTGCCTGCCGGAGATCTGCTCGGCGTACTTCTGGAAGTCGGCGACGCTCGCGTTGCCGTACGCGTGCTTGCGCGGCCAGCCCTTCAGGACGGCGAAGAAGGCGTCGTCGCCGATCTCGTTGCGCAGCGCCTGGACGGCCAGCGCGCCCCGGTCGTAGACGGCGATGTCGAACTGGTTCGCCGCGCCCGGATCGCCCGGCCTGACCGTCCAGAACGCGTCGTCGGCCGGGTGCGAGGCGTACACGTAGTCGGCGAGGTCCTGCGCCGTGCCCTCGTCCTCGTGCTCGGACCACAGCCACTGCGCGTACCGGGCGAAGCCCTCGTTGAGCCAGATGTCCTTCCACCCGGCCACGGACACGTAGTCGCCGTACCACTGGTGGGCCAGCTCGTGCACCACCACGGACACGTTGGAGCCGTTCGCGAACTGTCGCGGGCTGTAGAAGGGCCGGGTCTGTGTCTCCAGCGCGTATCCGGTGGTCGTGTTCGGCACGTATCCGCCGAGCGCGTCGAAGGGATACGGCCCGAAGTACCCGCTCAGCCAGTCGGCGATCTCCCCGGTCCGCTCGATGCTCGCCCGAGCCGCCCCGGCGTTGTCGCCCAGATCCTTGCTGTAGGCGTTGACGACCGGGATGCCGCTCTCGGTCGTGCCCGTCGTGATGTCGAACCTGCCCACGGCGAGTGTGGCCAGATAGGTGGCCTGGGGCTTGTTGGAACGCCAGTTGTAGCGGGTCCAGCCGAGCCGTGAACTCGTCGACTGGAGCGTTCCGTTGGAGATGGCCTGGGAGCCGTCGGGCACCAGCACCGACACGTCGTAGGTGGCCTTGTCGAGCGGGTGGTCGTTGCCGGGGAACCACCACCAGGCCGCCTCGGGCTCGTTCGCGCCGACGCCGCCGTCCGGGGTGCGGTGCCAACTGGTGAAGCCGTACGCCTGCTTCGACGACGGGATCCCGCTGTACCGCACCACGACCGTGACCGTCGCGCCCTTGGCCAGCGGCGTCTTCGGCGTGATCTCCAGCTCGTGCTCGCCCGAGGTCGCGAACGCCGCCTCGGCGCCGTTGACCCGCACCTCGCTCACATCGAGCAGGAAGTCCAGATCGAACCGCGACAGCTCCTGTGTGGTCTGCGCCAGGATCGTCGCCGTCCCCTCCAACTCGTCCGTGGACGGCTGGTACTTCAGCCGCAGGTCGTAGTGGGAGACGTCGTATCCGCCGTTGCCGTACGCCGGGTAGTAGGGGTCGCCGATACCCGGGGCGCCGGGGGAGGCGCTCGCGGCCGATGCCGGGATCGCCAGCAGGACGGACGCGGCAGCGAGTGCGCCCGGCGCGATGATTCTGCGGTGCACGAAAGCTCCAAGTCGTAGGGTCACGAGGTCAGTTCGGAGCCTATTGACTCCCTGTGTCCCAGGGCCTGCCCACCGCCGCTCCTGTCACACGATCGCCATTCGGCCGTCACGGGCAGACCACTCCCATGGACGTGTTCCGGCCACAGCGGACCCACAGCTGCCCTCTTCTGTACGGGAGTTGACCCGGGGTAGCGTCCGGCACATGTCGACACGCATGCGCTTCACGATCTGGAGACCGCTCGCGACCGCCGCCATCACCCTCCTGGTGGCCGCCTTCCTCACCCCGGCCGCGGCCCACGGCGCCCCGCGCGAGAGCCGGCCCGTCTACTCGTACGAGAACGCCATCCGTGAGGCCGTCTGGGTGGACACCGGGCTCGACGGCGACAGCGACGGGAGGACGGACCGCGTCGCCGTCGACATCGTCCGCCCCCGCGAACCCGCCGCCCAGGGCCGCAAGGTGCCCGTCATCATGGACGCCAGCCCCTACTACTCCTGCTGCGGACGCGGCAACGAGAGCCAGCACAAGACGTACGACGCCGCCGGAAACGTCGTCGGGATGCCGCTGTTCTACGACAACTACTTCGTGCCGCGCGGCTACGCCTTCGTCGGCGTCGACCTCGCCGGGACCAACCGCTCCGACGGATGCGACGACGCCGGAGGACGCTCCGACATCCAGTCCGCGAAGGCCGTCGTCGACTGGCTGAACGGCCGCACCAGGGCCTTCACCACCCGCACCGGCACCACGAGCGCCAAGGCGGGCTGGACCAACGGCAGAACGGGCATGATCGGCAAGAGCTGGGACGGCACCATAGCCAACGGCGTGGCCGCCACCGGCGTGAAGGGTCTGAAGACCATCGTCCCGATCTCCGCCATCTCCTCCTGGTACGACTACTTCTTCGCCCAGGGCGCGCCCCTCTACGACTCCGGACCCGACTGGCTCGCCGACTACGTCGACAGCCCCGGGGCCCGCGCCAAGTGCGCCGCCGTTCAGCAAAAGCTCGTCGACGAGGCCCCGCGCACCGGCGACCGGACGCCGCTGTGGACCGAGCGCGACTACGTCAGGGACGCCCGCAAGGTGAAGGCGAGCGTCTTCCTCATCCACGGCCTCCAGGACCTCAACGTCCGCACCAAGCACCTCGGCCAGTGGTGGGACGCCCTCGCGAAGAACGGCGTCGAGCGCAAGATCTGGCTGTCCCAGACCGGCCACGTCGACCCCTTCGACTTCCGCCGAGCCGCCTGGGTGGACACCCTGCACCGCTGGTTCGACCACGAACTGCTCGGCTACGACAACGGCATCGACCGCGAGCCCATGGCCGACATCGAACGTCACCCCGACCAGTGGGCCACCTCCGCCGTCTGGCCGCCGCACGGCACCCGGACCGCCACCCTGCGCCCCTCCACCGGCGTCCAGCCCGGCGTCGGTACCCTCGGCCTGCGCAAGGGCACGGGCACCGCCACCTTCACCGACAACCCGCGGCTGAGCGAGACCGAGTGGGCCGCGCAGACTGACAGCCCGACCCCGGACAAGGCCGGATTCGTCACCGGGGCCCTCACCCGTGACCTGCGCCTGTCCGGCTCCTCGCAGGTCACCGTCACCGCCACGCCCACCACCGCGACGGCCCACCTGAGCGCCGTACTCGTCGACCTCGGCCCGGACACCATCCGTGACTACGCGGCGAGCGGCGAGGGCATCAGCACGCTCACCGACCGCACCTGCTGGGGTGCGAGCACCACGGGCGACAGCGCGTGCTTCAGGGAGACCGCCGCCAGGACCGCCACCGTCGGCCAGACGGTCGTCAGCCGTGGCTGGGCCGACCTCGGCACGTACGCCGACCCGGGCAGGGGCGTCCCGCTCACCCCGGGCAGGGCGTACACCCTCACCATCGACCTGGCGGCCACCGACCATGTCGTCCCGGCCGGTCACCGTCTCGCACTGATCGTCGCGGGCACCGACAGGGACCTCATCGACCCGCCCGCCGACACCCCGACCCTCACCCTGGACCTGTCCCGCACCTCGGCCCGGGTGCCGCTCGTCGGAGGCGCCGACGCCTTCGCCCGCGCCACCTCCGGAGCGGCGGCGGTCACCCCCGGGGCCCGGCCCCTGAACGGCGTACGGACACCGCACCACCCGTACCGGATCCCCTGACACCGGATCCCTTACCACCGGATTCTGGTCACCGCGGCGGGGTCAGGAGGAGGCGGCCGAGAGCACCAGCGCGGCCGCCTCCTCCGCACACCCCCACGCCACCGTGACGCCCGCCCCGCCGTGCCCGTAGTGGTGCACCACCGTCCGCCCGTCCGGCAGCTCCGCACGCTCCAGCCGGCCCGTGTCCCGGACCGGCCTCAGCCCCACCCGGTGCTCCAGGACCCGAGCCCCGGCGACCTCCGGCCGCAGGGCCGCGCAGCGCCGTACGATCGCCTCGGCCACCTTCGGATCCGGCTCCAGCGACCAGACGTCGTCCTGCGCCGTGCCGCCCAGCAGCAGCCGCCCGGAGTGCGGGAACAGGTACGCCATCTCGCCGTCCGGGCCGGTGGAGACCAGCCAGGTGTCGACACCGGGGTTCTCCACGACGACGAGCTGCCCCCGCACGGGCCGCACCGACGGGTCCGCCGCCAGCTCCCGGGCGCCCAGCCCCGCGCAGTTGACCACCACCGGCGCCTCGGCCTCCGCGAGGTCGGTCACCGTGCGCTCCTCGACGGTGCCGCCCGCCCGCAGCAGCCGCTGCCGGAGCCAGGGCAGGAACATCGACATGTCGATCAGCGGCAGCCGCGCCCGTACGCCGGTCCCCGCGCCGTACTCGTCTGCCGTGGACCGGCGCAGCCCGGCCAGCCGGCCCGCCGTCCAGCTCTCGACCCTGTCCAGGTCCGTCTCGCCGAGCGTCCCTTCGACGAGCCGTACGCCGCTCTCCCCGGGCCGCTCGGCGAGCTGCTCGTAGATCTCCAGCGAGCGCAGCGCCCATGCCCGCGCCGACACGATCGGCTCGATGTGGTACGGCCACCACAGCGCACCGGCCACGGCCGAGGTGGTCCGCTCGGCCGGCTCACGCGTCCAGACCCGGACCCGCAGGCCGCGCTCGGCCAGTGCGAGGGCCGTCGCCAGCCCGATGACCCCGCCGCCGACCACGATCACATCGCTGTTCAACCGAGTGTCCACGTCCGGACGTTAACCGACCACGGCGCCGGACAGCGGGACCGCGGGTAATCCGGCGCGACCGCACTGCGGGACGACCACTAGAATCTACGACCTGATGACTGCCACCCTCGTCGCCAAGAATCTCGCCGCCGGCCACGGCGACCGCTCCCTCTTCTCCGGGCTCGACCTCGTCGTCGCCCCCGGGGACGTGATCGGGCTGGTCGGTGCCAACGGCGCCGGCAAGTCCACCCTGCTGAAGCTGCTCGCCGGGCTCACCACGCCCGAGCAGGGCGAGCTCAGGCTCTCGCCGCCGACCGCGTCCGTCGGCCATCTGCCCCAGGAACCGGAGCGCCGGCCCGGTGAGAGCGTGCGGGAGTTCCTGGCCCGCCGCACCGGCGTCGCCGAGGCACAGCGCACGATGGACGAGGCCACCCAGGCCCTGGTCGACGGCGCGCCCGGCGCCGACGACGCCTATGCGACGAGCCTGGAACGCTGGCTCGACCTCGGTGGCGCCGACCTCGACGAGCGCGCCGAGGAGGTCGCCGACTCCCTCGGCCTCGGGATCGACCTCGACCAGCCGATGACCTCCCTGTCCGGCGGGCAGGCCGCCCGCGCGGGCCTCGCCTCCCTCCTCCTCTCGCGCTACGACGTCTTCCTCCTCGACGAGCCGACCAACGACCTCGACCTCGACGGCCTGGAGCGCCTCGAACGCTTTGTGACCGGGCTGCGCGCCGGCACCGTCGTCGTCAGCCACGACCGCGAGTTCCTCACCCGCACGGTCACCAAGGTCCTCGAACTCGATCTCGCCCAGCAGCAGATCAACCTCTACGGCGGCGGCTACGACGCCTACCTGGAGGAGCGGGACGTGGCCCGCCGGCACGCCCGCGAGGACTTCGAGGAGTACGCGGACAAGAAGGCGGCCCTCCAGGACCGCGCGCAGGTCCAGCGCTCCTGGATGGACAAGGGTGTGAAGAACGCGCGCCGCAAGGCGGGCAACGACAACGACAAGATCGGCCGCAAGTTCCGCAGCGAGGCCAGCGAGAAGCAGGCCGCGAAGGCCCGGCAGACCCAGCGCATGATCGAACGCCTCGAGACCGTCGACGAGCCGCGCAAGGAGTGGGAGCTGCGCATGGAGATCGCGTCCGCCCCGCGCTCCGGCGCTGTCGTCGCCACCCTGCGCGAAGCCGAGGTACGGCGCGACGGCTTCATCTTCGGGCCGGTGTCCCTCCAGATCGACTGGGCCGACCGGGTCGCGGTGACCGGCGCGAACGGCGCGGGCAAGTCGACCCTCCTCGGCGCGCTCCTCGGTCGGGTCCCGCTGGACGCCGGACAGGCATCCCTGGGCTCCGGTGTGCTGGTCGGCGAGGTCGACCAGGCACGGCAGCTGTTCTACGGCTCCGAGGCCCTGCTGGACGCGTTCCGCGTGGCCGTCCCCGACACCGAACCGGCCGAGGTGCGCACGCTGCTGGCCAAGTTCGGCCTGAAGTCGGACCACGTCACGCGTCCGGCGGCCACCCTGTCACCCGGCGAGCGCACCCGCGCCGCCCTCGCGCTGCTCCAGGGCCGGGGCGTCAACCTCCTCGTTCTCGACGAGCCGACGAACCACCTCGACCTGCCGGCCATCGAGCAGCTGGAGTCGGCTCTCGACGCCTACGAGGGCACTCTGCTCCTGGTCACCCATGACCGGCGCATGCTGGACGCCGTCCATGTCACCCGCCGGCTGGAGGTCGCGGACGGCAAGGTGACGGAGCGGTAGGGCGTCCGGCGCGGGTCGCCGTGCGGTGTCCCGCCCCGCCTCCCGGCTCCCTGCCGAACCCGGCCCGCCCCGCGCGTCGCGGGGCGGGCCGTTTCACGAGGGCCGCCGGGGCCCGCTGCGGCCCGCCTCAGGCCGGGTCGCCCCCGGGTGGCTCCTGTCCTGCCGGGCCCCGGCCTGGTTCGTCCCGGTCAGCGCCTGCCCTTCTTCGGGTCGGCCAGGCCCGCCCGGCGCAGTGCGTCGGCCATCGCGCTGTTGGCCGGTGCGGGAGCCTGGCGCGAACCGCCGCCCCCGCCACCTCCGCCGCCACCGGCCCCGCCGCGCTGGCCGCCCTGCTGCCGCTGCTGCGGCGGACGTCCGCCGCCCCGCTGCGACCGGCCACCGCCAAAGGACTGGCCCTCGCCGCCCTGCGCGGCCGCCTCGTCGTCCAGCCGGAGCGTCAGCGAGATCCGCTTGCGCGGGATGTCGATGTCGAGGACCTTCACCTTGACGATGTCGCCGGGCTTGACGACGTCCCTGGGGTCCTTGACGAACGTCTTCGACAGCGCGGAGACGTGCGCCAGACCGTCCTGGTGGACGCCCACGTCGATGAACGCCCCGAAGGCCGCCACGTTGGTCACGACGCCCTCCAGGACCATCCCGGCGGACAGGTCGGAGATCTTCTCCACGCCCTCCTTGAAGGTGGCCGTCTTGAAAGCGGGCCGCGGGTCGCGCCCGGGCTTCTCCAGCTCCTTGAGGATGTCCGTGACGGTCGGCAGACCGAACGTCTCGTCCACGAACTCCGTCGGCCGCAGCGAGCGCAGGACACCCGTGTTGCCGATCAGGGACGCCACCTCCTGGCCGGAGGTCTTCACCATGCGGCGCACCACCGGGTACGCCTCCGGGTGCACGCTGGAGGCGTCCAGCGGGTCGCTGCCGCCACGGATGCGCAGGAAGCCCGCGCACTGCTCGTACGCCTTGGGGCCGAGCCGGGCCACCTTCTTCAGCTCGGAGCGGGAGGCGAAGGGCCCGTTGGCGTCGCGGTGCGCCACGATGTTCTCGGCGAGCCCGGAGGAGATGCCGGACACCCGCGAGAGGAGCGGCGCCGAGGCCGTGTTGACGTCCACGCCCACGCCGTTCACACAGTCCTCCACCACCGCGTCCAGCGAACGCGACAGCTTCACCTCGGACAGGTCGTGCTGGTACTGGCCGACACCGATCGACTTCGGGTCGATCTTCACCAGCTCGGCGAGCGGATCCTGGAGCCGGCGGGCGATCGACACGGCGCCGCGCAGCGACACGTCCATGTCGGGCAGCTCCTGGGAGGCGAAGGCCGAGGCCGAGTACACGGAGGCGCCCGCCTCGGACACCATCACCTTGGTGAGCTGCAACTCCGGGTGCTTGGTGATGAGTTCACCGGCGAGCTTGTCGGTCTCGCGGGACGCGGTGCCGTTGCCGATGGCGATCAGGTCGACCGTGTGCTCCTTGGCCAGCCGCGCGAGCTTGGCGATCGCCTCGTCCCACCTGTTCGCCGGGACGTGCGGGTGGATCACGTCCGTGGCGACGACCTTGCCGGTCGCGTCGACGACGGCGACCTTCACGCCCGTACGGAAGCCGGGGTCCAGGCCCAGCGTCGCGCGCGTGCCGGCCGGGGCGGCGAGCAGCAGGTCGCGGAGGTTGGCGGCGAAGACGTTCACCGCCTCGTCCTCGGCGGCCGTCCGCAGCCGCAGCCGCAGGTCGATGCCGAGGTGGACGAGGAGACGGGTGCGCCAGGCCCAGCGGACCGTGTCCGTCAGCCACTTGTCACCCGGACGGCCCCGGTCGGCGATGCCGAACCTGCCGGCCACGATTCCCTCGTACGAGGAGGGGCCGGGCTGCCCGGAGGGCTCCTCCGGCTCCAGGACGAGGTCGAGGACCTCCTCCTTCTCGCCCCGCAGCATCGCCAGGACGCGGTGCGAGGGCAGCGCGGTGAACGGCTCGGCGAAGTCGAAGTAGTCGGCGAACTTCGCGCCCGCCTCCTCCTTGCCGTCGCGCACCCTGGCCACGAGGCGCCCACGCGCCCACATGCGTTCGCGCAGCTCGCCGATCAGGTCGGCGTCCTCCGAGAACCGCTCGGTGAGGATCGCCCGCGCGCCGTCCAGCGCGGCCTGCGGGTCGGCGACGCCCTTGTCGGCGTCGACGAACGCGGCGGCCGCCGCGAGCGGATCGACCGTCGGGTCACCGAGCAGCCCCTCGGCGAGCGGTGCGAGGCCCGCCTCACGCGCGATCTGCGCCTTGGTGCGCCGCTTGGGCTTGTACGGCAGGTAGATGTCCTCCAGCCGCGCCTTGGTCTCTGCGCCGAGGATCTGCGCCCGAAGCGCGTCGGTGAGCTTGCCCTGCTCACGCACCGACTCCAGGATCGCCGTCCGCCGCTCCTCCAGCTCCCGCAGGTAGCGCAGCCGCTCCTCGAGCGTGCGCAGCTGCGCGTCGTCGAGCATCTCGGTCGCTTCCTTGCGGTAGCGGGCGATGAAAGGCACCGTCGAGCCGCCGTCGAGCAGCTCCACGGCGGCCTTCACCTGCCGCTGCCGTACGCCGAGCTCCTCGGCGATCCTGCCTTCGATGGACCCTACTTCGATGGACCCGGGTGTCGTCACGATCCCGTACCGCCTTCTCCACTGAGGTTGCGCGGCAATTGTGGCAGGTGGCACCGACACCCGGGGATCAGGGCGCGGTCATCGGGCACTCCGGGTGACTGGGCGAGATGGTTGTCATCTGGGCACGACACCTGTCCCTGGGCCTGGATTCGGTGGTGGATCATGGTTGAGCCGGGCCACGACAGGTGGAACCTGGCCAGACATGTTGGAACTACTGGAGACGTGTAGCCGTCCGGACAAGGTCGGCGACGGCTCTGGACCGGCTGTGCGGTGGCCAGGCGATCACGGTGGTGACTTTCGGCGCGTCCAGCACGGGCACGGCGGCGAGGTCACCGTGCAGTTGGGTCCGGCACGACTCCGGTGAGACCGCGCAGGCCCGGCCGAGCGCGACGAGCTGCAACAACTGTGCGTGGTCGCGGACCTGCGGGCCGGGGCCGGGCGGGTAGGTGCCGTCGCGGTCGGGCCAGCGTGGCAGGGGCAGGCCCGGCAGCCCGGTGATGTCGGCCATGTGCACCTGGGCCCGGACGGTGAGCGGATGCCCGGCCGGCAGGACCACGACCTGGCCCTCCGTGCTGAGTACTTCGGTGTGGAACCCGGCCGTCGAGTCGAACGGCCGGTGCAGCAGCGCCACGTCGGCCCGGCCCTCACGCAGAAGTCGTTCCTGCTCGGCCGGGCCGCACAGGATGACGTCGACGGGGACCGCGCCGGGTTCGGCGGCGTACGCGTCGAGCAGTTTCGCCAGCAGTTCGCGGGACGCGCTGGCTTTCGTCACCAGGACCAGGCCGGGACGGCCGGTCGCGGAAAGGGCGGCGCGGCGGGTCCGGCGCTCAGCAGCGTCGACCGCGTTGAGGGCGGCCCGGCCCTCGGCCAGCAGCACCGAGCCGGCCTCGGTCAGCGTGACGGTGCGGCTGGTCCGATCCAGCAGCGCTGCCCCGAGCCGGCGTTCGAGCTGCTGGATCGCCCGCGACAGGGGCGGCTGCGCGATCCCGAGCCGCTGCGCTGCGCGCCCGAAGTGCAGCTCTTCAGCGACAGCGACGAAATATCGCAGTTCCCGGCTCTCCATCCGGCCACGGTACCCCGGATCAATACCCTGGCAGTATCGTTGCCCACCCGATCGGTCTTGGACCCCAACCGGAGTCCGAGGGCAGCATGGTCCCCATGAGTGAACGAACGATTGCGCTGGTCACCGGCGCGAACAAGGGAATCGGTTACGAGATCGCCGCGGGCCTGGGCGCCCTCGGCTGGAGCGTCGGCGTCGGCGCCCGCGACGATCAGCGCCGTAAGGCCGCGGTGGAAAGACTGCGCGCGGCCGGCGTCGACGCGTTCGGCGTACCACTGGACGTGACCGACGACGCGAGCGCGACCGCCGCCGCACGGCTGATCGAGGAACAGGCCGGGCGCCTCGACGTGCTCGTCAACAACGCCGCCATCACCGGCGGCATGCCGCAGGAGCCCACCCGGGTCGACCCCGCCACCATCCGGACGGTCGTGGAGACCAACGTGATCGGCGTCATCCGCGTCACCAACGCCATGATGCCGCTGCTGCGCCGCTCCGCCTCACCACGGATCGTGAACATGTCCAGCAGTGTCGGCTCCCTCACCCGGCAGTCAGGAACCGCTGCTGAGCAGACGACGGGTCCGATCGCCGTGGCGTACGCGCCGTCGAAGACGTTCCTGAACGCCGTCACCCTCCAGTACGCCCGGGAACTGAGCGGTACGAACATCCTGATCAACGCCGGCTGCCCCGGCTACGTCGCGACCGACCTCAACGGCTTCCGCGGCGTGCGCACCCCCGAACAGGGCGCGGCGATCGCCATCGAACTCGCGACCCTGCCCGACGACGGCCCGACCGGCAAGTTCTTCGAGGACGCCGGCGTAGTGCCCTGGTGATGTGAACGGCGGTCATCTCCCGCCGGGTCAGGCTGATTCGCCCGCGTGTCTCGAACAGGTTCATCGGCTGCGGCGGCCGACGCTCCGCTGCCCGGGGCAACGCTCCGCACCGCTACTGGTTCCCACATGAATGGCAATTCACCGCAGGTCGTAGGCGACGTGACCATCTGGTTCCAACAAGCGTGACCCGCGGGGCCCGAAGCGCAAGGTCACCACACCCCCATGGTTCCGACTGCCGCGTCCCGTCACACTGGTGCGCAAGGTCCTCTGAGTATGCCTGTGGAAGGTCGAGGAGCTGTTGGCCTGCGTGATACCGCGCTCAAGTCGATGCCCGGCGCCGGCTCACCGACCCACCTCGGTGAGAACTGTCCCGCCCAGTCACACTCCGGCTCCCGGCGGAGCCCGACGTCCCGCCGAGGAGCCGGGCCGGCGCCCGGTAGGGGAGCGTCACCACGGTGGCGTCGGCGCCACCGGTCTGCCCGGCACGTCCGCGGTCGCACGGAACACGAGCTTCCTCTTTCGTTCCTCGTCGCCCGGCCGCTCCGGCAGAGCAGGTCCCGGTACCTCGAGACCGTCGGGCCGTGCCGACGACTCATCGCAGGAAAGGTGGGGAACCCGTCATTGCCGCCCTGCGCCCGGTCCGCGAAGAATCGTCCGCATGACGCAGCGAACGGTTCTCGTCGTCCTCTTCGACGGCGTCCAGAGTCTCGACGTGACCGGCCCCCTGGAGGTCTTCGCGGGCGCCGAGCGACACACTCCGGACACATACCGGATCCGTACGGCCTCCCTGGACGGCGCTCCCGTGCGCACCTCCAGCGGGCTGACCCTCGTACCGGACGAAGCCCTCACGCGCGCGTGCGACCCGCACACGCCGCTCGTTCCCGGCGGCCGGGGCACCCGCCGACCGGACACCGCGCCGGTGACGGACTGGCTGCGCGTCCACGCCCCGCGCGCGGAGCGCCGCGTCTCGGTCTGCACCGGCGCGACCCTGCTCGCCGCCGCGGGTCTCCTGGACGGCCGCCGGGCCACCTCCCACTGGCTGGCCCTCGGTCAGCTGGCGGCATTCGGCGTCGAGGCGACCGACGAACGCGTCGTCTTCGACGGCAAGTACGTCACCGCGGCCGGTGTCTCGTCCGGCATCGACATGGGGCTCGCCCTGCTCGGCCGGATCGCGGGCGACGACCACGCCCGGGCCGTGCAGCTGGGCACGGAGTACGACCCGCAGCCGCCCTACGACGCGGGCGCCCCGCACAAGGCACCCGCCCACCTGGTGGAGGAGTTGCGGGCCCGCAGCCGCTTCATCCTGACGTAGTCCAGGTGAAACGCGGCTCCCTGCGCTCCAGGAACGCGGCGACGCCCTCCGCGGTGTCGCCGCTGCCGCGTGCCTGCGCGCTCCAGTGGGCGTCCCGGTCCGTGCGGCCGTTCGCGAACTCCTTCGCGGCGGCCTGCGTCAGCTGTGAGCGGGACACCAGTACGCGGGTGAACTCCGTGACGCGCTCGTCGAGTCCGTCGGCGGGCAGCACCTCGTCGACCAGTCCGGTACGCAGGGCCCGCTCCGTGTCGATCAACTCACCGGAGAACAGCAGGTACTTGGCGGCGGCCGGACCCACCAGGGACACCAACCGGCGGGTGGCGGTGGACGGGTAGACGATCCCGAGCTTCGCCGGCGTCACCCCGAACAGCGCGCCTTCCTCGGCGAACCGCAGGTCGCAGGCGGCGGCGAGCTGGGCGCCGCCGCCGACGCAGTGCCCCCGGACCGCCGCCAGGGTCGGCTTCGGGAACGCCGCCACGGCCTCCTCGGCCCGCACCGCGAGCGCCTGCGCCTCGTCCGGCGATCCCCGCAGGGTGGATATGTCGGCCCCCGCGCAGAACGTGCCGCCCGCCCCGGTCAGCACCAGCGCCCGCACAGCCGGGTCGGCGGCCAGTGTGTCGAGCAAGGGGGGCAGCGCGGCCCACATCGCGGCCGTCATGGCGTTGCGCTTCGCCGGGTGGTGCAGGACGACGGTGGCGACCGCGTCGGTGATGCCGTGCAGCAGTTCGGGCTCCATGCTCCGGATGCTAGCCACCGGGCTGCCCGCATGATCACCGCGGCCGATGTGAGAGGGACGACACCGCAGGCACGGAGCACCGGAGGGCGGTCAGGGGAAGGAGCGGCGCCGCCGAACCCGTACAACCCGAAAAGTGCGCGAACGCGGCGCGGAGCGGACAGAAACGGTCCTGCGGTCGACTCCGTCATCCACGACCGGTCGGAAACGCTCGATAACTGCTGACTTCTGTTCAGTCATCCGGAGGGGGGTGTGTCGTTGCCAACACTTCCCGTGTGGTGACAATCGAGCGCGAGGGTGGCGACCGGACAATGGACGATCAGGGGCGCGGGCCCGACCCACGCCCAGCGGGCGCCGCGGGCGAACCTCCCGAATCCGCCTCGGAGACCGAGCCGCGACCGCTGCCCTACGAGGGCGTCTGGCGGTTCACCGCGTCCGCCGTGGACGCCTCCGTCCCGCAGGCGCGGCACGCCGTGCGGGACCTGCTGTACCGCCAGGGCGTGCCGGTCTCCGACGACCTGGCCCAGGGGCTCCTGCTGATCGTCTCCGAGCTCGTGACCAACGCCGTCCGGCATGCGGCGGTGCTGTCGCCGGTGCTCGCCGTGGAGGTCGCCGTCGGAGCCGAGTGGGTGCGGGTGGCCGTGGAGGACAACCACCCCTACCGCCCGACCGCTCTGGAGACCGACCACGGGCGGACGGGCGGCCGCGGGCTGCTGCTGGTGCGTGAGATCACCAGGGAGGCGGGCGGGATCTGCGACATCGAGCACACGGCGGGCGGCGGCAAGGTGATCTGGGCCGCCCTGCCGCTCAAGCCCGTGCGGGTGTCCTGAGCGTCACCAGCCGGCCGAGGGCCCGGTCAGCTCCCTGACCGCCGGGCGCGCCGCGTCCAGCACGGTCATGAACCAGGAGGAGAACGTGCCCTTCGCGTGTCGCTCCGCCAGCTCGGCGGGTGTCACGAAGGCCGTGTCGCCGACCTCCTCCGCGTCCGGCCGCAGCGCCGACTGCACCAGCCCCACGAAGAGATGGTTGTACTCCTGCTCCACCAGACCCGAGTCCGGGTCCGGGTGGTTGTAGCGGACGGTGCCCGCCTCGGCGAGCAGCGAGGGGGAGGCCCCCAGCTCCTCGAAGGTGCGCCGCGCGGCCGCGGCGAACGGCGCCTCACCGGGATAGGGGTGACCGCAGCAGGTGTTGGACCACACACCGGGGGAGTGGTACTTGCCGAGCGCCCGCTGCTGGAGCAGCAGCCGGCCCCGCTCGTCGAAGAGGAACACGGAGAACGCGCGGTGCAGCCGCCCCGGCGGCTGATGGGCGGCGAGCTTCTCCGCGGTGCCGATCGTGACGCCGTCCTCGTCGACCAGCTCCAGCAAGATCGCGTCCGCGGTGCCGTTCGACGACGTGTGTGTCGCGGTGGCAGGTGTGATCGGCATACCCATCCTTAACATCGGTCCTCGCGTCCCCAGTCTGCCGTACGCGCCCGGCACTCCCGGCACTTCACACGAAAGCGTGCACGTTCGGCGCCCGGCAGGGGACCCGGTAGGTGATCTTGCCCGGGGTCGGGCACGCGGAACCGTCCGGAACGCCTGTGCGGATCACCCGGCGCCGACGGCCCGTGCACGGTCAGTGACAGAGCCGTGCCTCGTGCTCCGCATGACCGCTCGGCTCCAGCTGGAAGGTGCAGTGCTCCACGTCGAAGTGGTGGCCCAGGCAGCCCTGGAGCTCGTGCAGCATCTTCTCGTGGCCGATCGCGTTCAGTACGTCCGAGCGCACCACGACGTGCGCCGACAGCACCGGCATCCCGGAGGTGATCGTCCACGCGTGCAGATCGTGGACGTCCTCCACCCCGTCCAGGGCGAGGATGTGGGACCGCACCTCCGCCATGTCGACGTCCTTGGGAGCCGACTCCAGCAGCACGTCCAGCGTCTCGCGCAGCAGCTTCACGGTCCGCGGCACGATCATCAGGCCGATCACGAGCGAGGCGACCGGGTCGGCGGCCTGCCAGCCGGTGGTCAGGATCACCACCGCCGAGATCAGCACCGCCACCGAGCCCAGCGCGTCCGCCGCCACCTCCAGGAACGCCGCGCGCACGTTCAGGCTCTCCGCCTGGCCGCGCATCAGCAGCGACAGGGAGACCATGTTCGCCACCAGGCCGATCGCGCCGAACCAGATCATCAGCCCGCCCTCGGTGGCGGCCGGCGTGAAGAACCGCTGGATCGCCTCGTACAGGACGTAGCCGCCCACCCCGAGCAGCAGCAGACAGTTGGCGAGGGCGGCCAGGATCTCGGCGCGGGCCAGCCCGAAGGTGCGGTTCCCGCTCGGCGGCCGGTTCGCGAAGTGGATGGCGAGCAGCGCCATGCCCAGGCCGAGCGCGTCCGTCGCCATGTGGGCCGCGTCCGCGATCAGCGCGAGGGAGTCGGCGAGCACCCCGCCGACGATCTCGACCACCATGACGCCGAGCGTGATCGACAGCGCGACACGCAGTCTGCCCCGGTACGCCGCCGCGGCCGTGCCGGTGGCCGGCACGTGCGTGTGCGTATGACCGTGGTCGTGCCCAGCCCCCATGGAAGCAGCCCTTCTGTGGTCCGTAGCGGGCCGTCGCGTTCTGCCCCGGGATCACAGTGAACTACGGCTGGGGGGTACCCGGCAACGCGGCACTGAACACCGTTGTCATATGCCCTGACCTGCGTAAACGAATCGCAGGTCAGGGCATCCTCACCTGTGTCAGGAGGGGAGCGGCCGCCATCCCCGCCACGCCGACTCGATCATCTCGCGCACCTCGCGGCGGGCCGTCCAGCCCAGCTCCCGGGCCGCCAGATCCGCCGAGGCCACCGCGCGCGGCGCGTCCCCCGGCCTGCGCCCCTCGACGACCGGCGGCCGGCTGTCGCCGGTGACCTCGCCGATGAGGGACACCAGCTCGCGCACCGAGACGCCCACGCCCCGGCCGATGTTCACCGTCAGATCGCCCGCCGTGTCCGGCGCGGTCAGCCGCCGGGCCGCCGCCAGGTGCGCCTCGGCCAGGTCGGCGACGTGGATGTAGTCACGGACGCAGGTGCCGTCCGGCGTGGGGTAGTCGTCGCCGAAGAGCCGAGGGGCCTCGTTCCGGGTGAGCCGGTCGAACACCATCGGGACGACGTTGAAGACACCGGTGTCGGCCAGCTCGGGCGCCGCCGCTCCGGCCACGTTGAAGTAGCGCAGGCAGGTCGTGGCGATGCCGTGCGCCCGGCCCGCCGCCCGGACCAGCCACTCCCCGGCGAGCTTGGTCTCGCCGTACGGGTTCACCGGCGCGCACGGGGTGTCCTCCGTGATGAGGTCCACGTCCGGGTTGCCGTAGACGGCCGCGGAGGAGGAGAACACGAACCGCCGGACCCCGGCCGCGGCGACCGCGTCGAGAAGGGTGGCAAGACCGCCCACGTTCTCCCGGTAGTAGCGGGTCGGCTGCGCCACCGACTCGGCGACCTGCTTGTGCGCGGCCAGGTGCACCACGCCCGTCACGGCGTGCTCGGCGAGGACCCGCTCGAGCAGGCCAGCGTCGAGCGCCGAACCCTTGACCAGCGGTATGTCCGTGCCGAGCCGCGTGGCGGCACCGGTGGAGAGATCGTCCAGCACGACGACGTGCTCTCCGGCCCGGGTCATCGCCCGTGCCACATGCGCCCCAATGTATCCGGCCCCGCCGGTGATCAGCCACGTCATGCCGGTAGACCCTATGCCGACCGAAGGCGACCCTCCCCGGGCCGGTGGGCAATGTCCCGGATGTCGGCTCTTGAGGGGCGCGGTTTGTCGCCCGGGCCGCCGATCACCGATGATGATCTCGGCAAAGGCCGGTTCAAAGCGAGTTCAAGCCGTGCTGCCGGATCGCGCCGATCGCGCCTGAACGGGCGGTGAGCACGGCCTTCCCGGCATCCGATAGCCTCTGCCGACATGCCGCCCGCCTGGTGCGGCCACCGGTGAAGTCGCCGGTGCGGCCCAGGGGCGCCTCCACCGTGTACATGACCGGCGTGAACGCGCCGGACCCAGGGAGTGAGTTCGGTTGTCGACCGCCATCCTCACCGGCTCGCCGGTTCCCGGATCGTCGATCGAGGGCGACCTGCGGTCCCTCGGCTTCGACGTCCGGACCGCCTCCGACGCCGGTGACGCCGAGACCCTCCTCGCCGCCGTCCCCGGTGACCAGCGCGTCGCCGTCGTGGACGCCCGCTTCGTGGGTCACGAGCACGCGCTGCGCCTCGGCCTCACCGACCCCCGCTTCCCGCTCGCCGCCATCCCGGGCGCGCTCACCGCCCAACCGGCCGGTCGTCAGGCCCTGACCCGCGCGATGGCCCGGGAGAACTCGGCGAGTGGCGCCACCGCCCACGGGGGTGCCCCCGCGCGAGCGAACTCGAGCGTGGGGGAGGACGACAGCCTCGCCGACCGGATCGTCACCGCCCTCGACGCCGACGGCGCCGGCGTGCACCGCCCCGAACTGGGCAGCCTGGTCGCGGAGGTCCCCGCCGACCCGCAGGCCCGCAACGAGGCACGGCAGGCCGTCGCCGCCGTCGACGACGAGGCCATCCGCCTGAAGTCGGCCGTGAAGGCCCGCGACGGCTTCTTCACCACGTACTGCATCAGCCCGTACTCGCGCTACCTCGCCCGCTGGTGCGCCCGCCGCGGCCTCACCCCCAACCAGGTCACCACCGCCTCGCTGATCACCGCGCTGATCGCGGCGGCCTGCGCGGCCACCGGCACCCGGGGCGGTTTCGTCGCGGCCGGCGTCCTGCTGATCGCGTCGTTCGTCCTGGACTGCACCGACGGGCAGCTCGCCCGCTACTCCCTGCAGTACTCCACGCTCGGCGCCTGGCTCGACGCCACCTTCGACCGGGCCAAGGAGTACGCCTACTACGCGGGCCTCGCGCTGGGAGCGGCCCGCGGCGGCGACGACGTATGGGCGCTGGCGCTGGGCGCGATGGTGCTCCAGACCTGCCGGCACGTCGTGGACTTCTCCTTCAACGAGGCCAACCACGACGCCACCGCCAACACCAGCCCCACCGCCGCCCTCTCCGACAAGCTGGACAGCGTCGGCTGGACGGTCTGGGTGCGGCGGATGATAGTCCTGCCCATCGGCGAACGATGGGCCATGATCGCCGTCCTGACGGCTCTGACCACCCCCCGCATCACCTTCTACGCCCTGCTCGTCGGCTGCGCGTTCGCGGCGACCTACACCACGGCGGGCCGGGTCCTGCGCTCACTGACCCGCAGGGCCAGGCGGACGGACCGGGCGGCACAGGCACTGGCCGACCTGGCCGACAGCGGGCCGCTGACCGAGTCACTGGTCCGCTTCCTGCCCGGTTCGCGCCGTGCGACGGCGTCCCTCAGCGCCGCCGCCGGCGCCGTCGTGGTGACGCTCGGGGCCTGGGCGTGGGGACCGAGCTGGTGGGTCGTGCTGATGGCAGGCGTCTACGTCCTGCTGTCGGCCGAAGCCGTCACGCACCCCCTCAAAGGCGCCCTCGACTGGCTGGTCCCGCCGCTCTTCCGGGCCGGCGAATACTGCACGATCCTCATCCTCGCGGCCAAGGCCGGGGTGGACGGAGCGCTCCCTGCGGCTTTCGGGCTCGTCGCCGCCGTCGCCTACCATCACTACGACACGGTGTACCGCATCCGCGGCGACGCCGGAGCGCCGCCGGCCTGGCTGGTGCGCGCCATCGGGGGCCAGGACGGGCGCACGCTGCTCGTGGCCGTGCTGGCCGCAGTGCTCACCGCTTCGCAGTTCACGGTCGCGCTCACGGCCCTCGCCGTGGCCGTCGCCGTCGTGGTGCTCGTCGAGAGCATCCGCTTCTGGGTCGCCGCCCACCGGGCGGGCGCCCCGTCCGTACACGATGAAGGAGAACCCGCATGATCGGCCTCGTGCTGGCGGCCGGCGCCGGACGGCGTCTGCGCCCCTACACCGACAGCCTGCCCAAGGCGCTGGTGCCGGTGGGGCCCGCGGGCATAGAGGGCGAGCCCACCGTGCTTGACCTGACGCTCGGCAACTTCGCCGAGATCGGTCTGACCGAGGTCGCGGTCATCGTCGGCTACCGCAAGGAGGCCGTCTACGAGCGCAAGGCGGCGCTGGAGGCGAAGTACGGCCTCAAGCTCACCCTCATCGACAACGACAAGGCCGAGGAGTGGAACAACGCCTACTCCCTGTGGTGCGGCCGGGACGCCCTCAAGGACGGCGTGATCCTCGCCAACGGCGACACCGTCCACCCGGTCTCCGTGGAGAAGACGCTGCTCGCCGCCCGTGGCGAGGGCAAGCGGATCATCCTCGCGCTGGACACCGTGAAGTCCCTCGCGGACGAGGAGATGAAGGTCGTCGTCGACCCCGGGAAGGGCATGACGAAGATCACCAAGCTGATGGACCCCTCCGAGGCCACCGGCGAGTACATCGGCGTCACGCTCATCGAGGGCGACGCCGCCCCCGAGCTGGCCGACGCGCTCAAGGCCGTGTGGGAGGCCGACCCGCAGCAGTTCTACGAGCACGGGTACCAGGAACTGGTGAACCGGGGCTTCCGGATCGACGTGGCGCCGATCGGTGACGTCAAGTGGGTCGAGATCGACAACCACGACGATCTCGCCCGTGGACGGGAGATCGCGTGCCAGTACTGACCCGGCTGATCCCCTCACCGGTCGTCGTGGACATCCGCCCGGGTGCCCTCGACGACCTGGTCGGGGTCCTCGCCGACGAGCGCATCTCACACTCCGGCAAGCTCGCGATCGCCGTCAGCGGCGGTTCGGGCGCCCGGCTGCGCGAGCGCCTCACCCCGGCCCTGCCCGGCGCCACCTGGTACGAGGTCGGCGGCGGCACCCTCGACGACGCCGTCCAGCTGGCCACCGACATAAAGGCCGGCCACTTCGACGCGGTCGTCGGTCTGGGCGGCGGCAAGATCATCGACTGCGCCAAGTTCGCCGCGGCACGGGTCGGCCTTCCCCTGGTCGCCGTGCCGACGAACCTCGCGCACGACGGCCTGTGCTCGCCGGTCGCCACCCTCGACAACGACGCGGGGCGCGGCTCCTACGGTGTGCCGAACCCGATCGCCGTCGTGATCGACCTGGACGTCATCCGCGAGGCCCCGGTCCGGTACGTGCGGGCCGGCATCGGTGACGCCGTCTCCAACATCTCCGCCATCGCGGACTGGGAACTCGCCAACCGGGTCAAGGGCGAGAAGATCGACGGCCTGGCCGCCGCGATCGCCCGCCAGGCCGGCGAGGCGGTGCTGCGCCACCCGGGCGGCATCGGCGACACCGACTTCCTCCAAGTGCTGGCCGAGGCGCTGGTGCTCAGCGGTGTCGCCATGTCGGTGTCGGGCGACTCCCGTCCGTCCTCCGGCGCGTGCCACGAGATCAACCACGCCTTCGACCTGCTCTTCCCCAAACGGGCGGCCGCCCACGGCGAGCAGTGCGGACTCGGCGCGGCCTTCGCGATGTATTTGCGCGGAGCCCACGAGGAGTCGGCCCACATGGCCCAGGTGCTGCGACGGCACGGACTCCCGGTCCTGCCGACGGACATCGGCTTCACCGTCGACGAATTCGTCCGGGTGGTGGAGTTCGCTCCCGAGACCCGGCCCGGCCGCTACACGATCATCGAACACCTCGACCTCAAGACCGAACAGATCAAGGACATCTACGCCGACTATGTCAAGGCCATCGGTAGCTGAACTCAGACCGGTCGTCCACCCTCCGGGGGTGAAGGACCGGCGCAGCGGTGAGCACTGGATGGGGCGCCTCTACATGCGTGAGGTGTCCCTGCGGGTCGACCGCTACCTGGTCAACACCAGGGTCACGCCCAACCAGCTCACGTACCTGATGACCGTCTTCGGGGTGCTCGCCGCCCCGGCCCTGCTGGTGCCGGGGATCGCGGGCGCCGTGCTCGGTGTGGTGTGCGTCCAGATGTACCTGCTGCTGGACTGCGTCGACGGCGAGATCGCCCGCTGGAAGAAGCAGTACTCGCTGGGCGGGGTCTATCTGGACCGGGTCGGGGCGTATCTCACCGACGCCGCCGTCCTCGTCGGCTTCGGCCTGCGCGCCGCGGACCTGTGGGGCACCGGGCGGATCGACTGGCTCTGGGCCTTCCTCGGCACGCTGGCCGCGCTCGGCGCGATCCTGATCAAGGCCGAGACCGACCTCGTCGGCGTCGCCCGGCACCAGGGCGGGCTGCCGCCGGTCAAGGAGTCGGCGTCCGAACCGCGTTCCTCCGGCATGGCACTGGCCCGCCGGGCCGCCTCGGCGCTCCAGTTCCACCGGCTGATCCTCGGCATCGAGGCGTCCCTGCTGATCCTGGTCCTGGCCGTCCTCGACCAGGTGCGCGGCGACCTGTTCTTCTCCCGGCTCGGCGTCGCCGCACTGGCCGGTGTCGCGCTGCTCCAGACCCTGCTGCACCTGGTCTCCATCCTCGCGTCGAGCAGGCTGAAGTGAGCGCGCCCATGAAGGTCGGGGCGGTCGTCATCACCATGGGCAACCGCCCCGACGAGCTGAGGGCCCTGCTCGACTCGATAGCCAAGCAGGACGGCGACCGGGTCGAGGTGGTCGTGGTCGGCAACGGCTCGCCCGTCCCGGACGTCCCCGAGGGCGTCAGGACGGTCGAGCTGCCCGAGAACCTGGGCATACCCGGCGGCCGCAACGTCGGCATCGAGGCCTTCGGCCCCAGCGGCCGCGACGTCGACGTCCTGCTGTTCCTCGACGACGACGGTCTCCTGGCCCACCACGACACGGCCGAACTGTGCCGCGCGGCCTTCGGCGCCGATCCGGGGCTGGGCATCGTCAGCTTCCGGATCGCCGACCCGCAGACCGGTGTCACCCAGCGCCGCCACGTACCCCGGCTGCGTGCCTCCGACCCGATGCGCTCCTCCCGGGTCACCACCTTCCTCGGAGGCGCCAACGCCGTGCGGACGAAGGTCTTCGCGGAAGTCGGCGGACTCCCGGACGAGTTCTTCTACGCCCACGAGGAGACCGACCTGGCGTGGCGGGCCCTCGACGCGGGCTGGATGATCGACTACCGGTCCGACATGGTGCTGTACCACCCGACGACCGCGCCCTCGCGGCACGCGGTGTACCACCGGATGGTCGCCCGCAACCGGGTCTGGCTGGCCCGTCGCAACCTTCCCGCCCCGCTGGTCCCGGTCTACCTCGGGGTCTGGCTGCTGCTCACGCTGGCGCGCCGTCCCTCGGGGTCCGCGCTGAAGGCCTGGTTCGGCGGGTTCCGGGAAGGCTGGAGCACACCGTGCGGACCTCGTAGGCCCATGAAGTGGCGTACGGTCTGGCGGCTGACCCGACTGGGCCGGCCTCCGGTGATCTGACAAGCTCGTTCCTGAGGGCACCCCGGGCCTTCCCGCGGGCCCCCGGCTCGTGCCGGCCTCGTCAGGGCTGCGCATCCCGAAGACGAAAGTTTCCTACTTGTGAGTGAGACAACGCATGACGTCGGAGTCGTGGTGACCGCGTATCCGTCGCCCGACGAGGGCCTCACGGCGGCGCAGCTGGCCGCCAGGTACGGGCTGGCCGTGAGCGGCGCCCGGCCTCCGCTGCGGGAGTACGTCCGCCAGCTCTGGGGGCGCCGGCACTTCATCATGGCGTTCTCCCGGGCGAAGGTGGCCTCCCAGTACAGCCAGGCCAGGCTCGGTCAGCTGTGGCAGGTGGCCACGCCGCTGCTGAACGCGGCCGTGTACTTCATGATCTTCGGCCTGCTGCTGAACGCCGGCCGGGGGATGTCGAAGGAGGTGTACATCCCCTTCCTCGTCACGGGCGTCTTCGTGTTCACCTTCACCCAGAGCTCGGTGATGACCGGCGTACGGGCGATCTCCGGCAACCTCGGCCTGGTCCGCGCCCTGCACTTCCCGCGTGCCTCGCTGCCCATCTCGTTCGCCCTCCAGCAACTCCAGCAACTGCTGTACTCGATGCTGGTGCTGTTCCTGGTGGTGATCGGTTTCGGCAACTACCCGGACGCCTCCTGGGCGCTGATCGTCCCGGTGCTCGTCCTTCAGTTCTGCTTCAACTCCGGTCTGGCGCTGATCTTCGCCCGGGCCGGCGCGAAGACCCCGGACCTGGCGCAGCTGATGCCGTTCGTCATGCGGACGTGGATGTACGCGTCCGGCGTGATGTTCTCCATCCCCGTCTTCCTCGCGGACAAGCCGCAGTGGGTGGCCAACATCCTCCAGTGGAACCCGGCCGCCATCTACATGGACCTGATGCGCTTCGCGCTCATCGAGGAGTACAACGCCGAGAACCTCCCGGCGCACGTCTGGGCGGTCGCGGGCGGCTGGGCCGTACTCGTCGCGCTCGGCGGCTTCGTGTACTTCTGGCAGGCGGAGGAGAGGTACGGCCGTGGTTGAGCCGCTCCCGGGGCAACGGGTCCCGACCGTCATCGCCGACCAAGTCCACATCGTCTACCGCGTCAACGGCGCCAAGTCCGGCAAGGGCAGTGCCACCGCCGCGCTCAGCCGAATCGTCAAGCGCGGTTCCGACGACACGGCACGCGGTGTGCGCAAGGTGCACGCGGTGCGCGGTGTCTCCTTCGTCGCCCACCGCGGCGAGGCCATCGGTCTGATCGGCTCCAACGGCTCGGGCAAGTCCACGCTGCTGCGCGCCATCGCCGGTCTGCTGCCGCCGGAGAGCGGCAGGGTCTACACCGACGGCCAGCCCTCGCTGCTGGGCGTCAACGCGGCCCTGATGAACGACCTCACCGGCGAGCGCAACGTGACCCTGGGCGGGCTCGCCATGGGTATGTCCCGTGAGCAGATCAAGCAGCGCTTCCAGGAGATCGTCGACTTCTCCGGCATCAACGAGAAGGGCGATTTCATCACCCTGCCGATGCGCACGTACTCCTCCGGCATGCAGGCCCGGCTGCGCTTCTCCATCGCCGCAGCCAAGGACCACGACGTCCTGATGATCGACGAGGCGCTGGCCACCGGAGACGCGAAGTTCCGGGGGCGCTCGGAGGAACGCATCCGGCAGTTGCGCGAGCACGCGGGCACGGTGTTCCTGGTCAGCCACAGCAACAAGTCGATCAGGGACACCTGCGATCGCGTGCTGTGGCTGGAACGGGGCGAACTGCGGTTGGACGGCCCGACCGAAGAGGTCCTCAAGGAGTACGAGAAGTTCTCGGGCAAGTAGCGCGATTCGGCCAGGGCCCCGCCGGAACTGTCCGGCGGGGCCCTGCGTCTGCAAAGGAAACGTCAACTCCCGGTCAGCCCAGGAATCTTGACGCCAATCGGTGTGTTGTTGTGATGTCCAGGACACCCCCGCGAACCACGCGGCGTTGTACAACGTAAGCTGGACCGGCCCCGAATCGCGTCAAGTGGGGTGATAACGCTCAGCGCCCACCGTCGGGGTCACCGCACGAGCGGCCGGGCGGCGTGTCCGAAATAGTGTGTATCAGGTCGGCAGTGTAGAACGGGAGATGTGACGGCGATGGCTACGGAAACTCCCCAGATCGACGCAGGCCGTGCCGTCCCCGCCCCGGGCGGCCGACGATGACGGCGCCCGCCGTGCCGCGCGTCGGCGACCCGGAGCGCGGCACCCTCGACAAGGCCGCGGACGAGAACTTCCCCGTAGCCCCCTTCTTCCTGCCCAGGGCCTGGCGTGAGGACCTGATGGCCGTGTACGGCTTCGCCCGGCTCGTCGACGACATCGGCGACGGCGACCTCGCCCCCGGCGGCGCCGACGCCCGCCTGCTCGGCGTGTCCGCCACCGGGGCGGAGGACCGCCTCGTCCTGCTGGACGCCTTCGAGGTCGATCTGCGTCGTGTTTTCGACGGATTCGACGGCCCGCCCCGTCATCCCCTGCTGCGCCGCCTCCAGTCGACCGTCCGGGACCGCTCGCTCGGCCCCGAGCCCTTCCTCGGGCTGATCGCGGCCAACCGCCAGGACCAGCTCGTCACCCGCTACGAGACCTACGACGACCTCCTCGCCTACTGCGCGCTGTCCGCCAACCCCGTGGGCCGCCTGGTCCTCGCCGTCACCGGCGCCGCCACCCCCGAGCGGATCCGCCGCTCCGACGCGATCTGCACCGCACTCCAGATCGTCGAACACCTCCAGGACGTGTCCGAGGACCTCGGCCGTGACCGCGTCTATCTCCCCGCCGCGGACATGAAACGCTTCCACGTCCGGGAATCCGATCTGGCCGCGAGGACCGCGGGCGCGTCGGTGCGCGCACTGGTCGCGTACGAAGCGCAACGCGCCGGCGATCTCCTGAATGAAGGCGCCCCCCTGGTGGGTAGCGTTCACGGCAGGCTGAGGCTGCTGCTCGCGGGTTTCGTGGCGGGGGGAAGGGCGGCGATCAAGGCGATCGCCGCCGCCGGCTACGACGTACTTCCCGGCCCGCCCAAGCCAGGCAGGCTCCAACTGCTGCGTGAGGTGGGCGTGACCCTGCGAGGAGAGGGGTGATCCGGGTCGTGGAGTCGTCGTCACCACACGTGTCCGCGCCGGTACTCGCCGCCTACAGCTACTGCGAGACCGTCACCGGCCAGCAGGCCCGCAACTTCGCGTACGGCATCAGGCTGCTGCCCACGCCCAAGCGCCGCGCGATGTCGGCGCTGTACGCCTTCTCGCGCCGCGTCGACGACATCGGCGACGGCGCACTGGACGGCGAGGTCAAGACCGCCAGGCTCGAGGAGACCCGGGCGCTGCTCGCCCGGGTCCGCGCGGGCGAGGTCGAGGAGGACGACACCGACCCCGTCGCGGTCGCCCTCGCCCACACGGCCCGGGCCTTCCCGGTGCCGCTGCGCGGCCTGGACGAGCTGATCGACGGCGTGCTGATGGACGTGCGCGGCGAGACCTACGAGACCTGGGACGACCTGAAGGTGTACTGCCGCTGTGTGGCGGGTGCCATCGGGCGGCTCTCGCTCGGCGTGTTCGGTACCGAACCAGGGGCGCGCGGTGCCGAACGCGCGCCGGAGTACGCCGACACGCTCGGGCTCGCGCTCCAGCTCACGAACATTCTCAGAGACGTCCGCGAGGACGCCGAGGGCGGCCGCACGTATCTGCCCGCCGACGACCTCGCGAAGTTCGGCTGCTCGGCCGGGTTCGACGGGTCGAAGCCGCCGGAGGGCTCCGACTTCGCGGGCCTCGTGCACTTCGAGGTGCGGCGGGCCCGGGCCCTCTTCGCCGAGGGCTACCGGCTGCTCCCCATGCTGGACCGCCGCAGCGGCGCCTGTGTCGCCGCCATGGCCGGCATCTACCGCCGACTCCTGGACCGTATCGAGCGCGACCCCGAGGCCGTGCTGCGCGGCCGGGTCTCGCTGCCCGGACGGGAGAAGGCCTACGTGGCCGTGCGGGGGCTGTCGGGTCTGGACACCCGGCATGTGTCGCGGCAGACCGTCAGGAGGCACATCTGATGGACGCGGCGGGCGACGAAGTGGGCCAAGACGACTCCACCCGTGTAAAGCGGCGCGCAACCCTCCGGTGCGGCGCGGCGTCCCTGACTGCGACGGCCAGCGGTGCAGAGTTCGAACACCATGGCCGGTCCGCACGGGAGGGCGCAGGATGAACGACGAGCAGTTCCCGGACGCCTCGGAAGCGTCCGGCTTCTCAGGGCGTACCGCCGTCGTCGTGGGTGGCGGGCTCGCCGGTGTGACCGCGGCGCTCGCGCTCGCCGACGCGGGGGTGCGCGTCACCCTGCTCGAAGGCCGGCCCCGGCTCGGCGGCCTGGCCTTCTCCTTCCGGCGCGGCGAACTCACCGTGGACAACGGACAGCACGTGTACCTGCGCTGCTGCACCGCTTACCGCTGGTTCCTCGACCGCATCGAGGGCAGTGCGCTGGCACCGTTGCAGGATCGTCTCGACGTGCCCGTCGTCGACCTGGCCAGACCCGAGGGACGGCGGCTCGGCAGACTGCGGCGCGACGCGCTGCCCGTGCCGCTGCACCTGGGGCGCAGCCTCGCCACGTATCCGCATCTCTCGTTCGCCGAACGCGCCAGGGTGGGCCGTGCCGCGCTCGCGCTCAAGGGGCTCGACCTCACCGATCCGGACCTGGACAGACAGGACTTCGGCAGCTGGCTGACCGCGCACGGTCAGTCGGCACGCGCCGTCGAGGCCCTCTGGGACCTGGTCGGGGTCGCCACCCTCAACGCGGTCGCGGGCGACTCCTCGCTGGGGCTCGCCGCGATGGTGTTCAAGACCGGTCTGCTGTCCGACCCGGGCGCCGCCGACATCGGCTGGGCGCATGTCCCGCTGGGCGAACTGCACGACCGGCTCGCCCGCGAGGCGCTCGACTCCGCGGGCGTGCGTACCGAGGTCCGTACACGCGTCACCTCCCTCTCTCCTGACGGGAACGGGAAGTGGAGCGTTCAGGTTCCCGGCGAGACGCTCCGCGCGGACACCGTCGTCCTCGCCGTACCGCAGCGCGAGGCGTACGACCTGCTGCCCGACGGGGCACTCGACGATGCGGGGCGGCTGCTGGAGATCGGCACCGCGCCCATCCTCAACGTGCACGTCGTCTACGACCGCAAGGTGCTCGACAAGCCCTTCTTCGCGGCGCTCGGCACGCCCGTGCAGTGGGTCTTCGACCGCACAAGTGCCTCCGGGCTGCGCGAGGGCCAGTACCTCGCCCTGTCCCAGTCCGCCGCGCAGGACGACATCGACGAACCCGTCGCCGCGCTGCGCGGGCGCTATCTGCCCGAACTGGAACGGCTGCTGCCGGGTGCGCGCGGCGCCGAGGTGAGGGACTTCTTCGTGACCCGGGAGCGTACGGCGACGTTCGCCCCCGCCCCCGGCGTCGGGCGCCTTCGGCCCGGCGCCCGCACCAGAGCCCCCGGCCTGTACCTGGCCGGAGCGTGGACCGCCACAGGGTGGCCCGCGACCATGGAGAGTGCGGTCCGCAGCGGTGTGAGTGCGGCGGACGCCGCACTGAGCGCCCTGGGCCGGCCCCGCCCCCGCCACCTCTTCGAGTTCGAGGAGGCGGCCTGATGCTCGATCAGCACGGCTCGGCACACCCCCGCACCCTCTCCAGCACCGCAACAAGAGGAGAAACTGTGCCCACTGTGCCCCCGGCCACGCCGGCCGCTCGGAGGACCGCGGTGGACGTGACCGCGCTCCTGGAGCGCGGCCGCACCCTGGCCACACCGGTACTGCGGGCGGCCGTCGACCGTCTGGCACCGCCCATGGACACGGTCGCCGCCTACCACTTCGGCTGGATCGACGCCCAGGGCAACCCGACCGACGGCGACGGCGGCAAGGCCGTGCGTCCCGCCCTCGCCGTGCTCTCCGCCGAGGTCACCGGGGCCGCTCCCGAGGTCGGCGTCCCCGGCGCGGTCGCCGTCGAACTGGTCCACAACTTCTCGCTCCTGCACGACGACCTGATGGACGGCGACGAACAGCGCAGGCACCGCGACACGGTCTGGAAGGTGCACGGCCCCGCCCAGGCCATCCTGGTCGGCGACGCCCTGTTCGCCCTCGCGGGCGAGATCCTCCTCGAGCTCGGCACGGTCGAAGCGGCCCGGGCCACCCACCGCCTGACCGTCGCCACCCGCGCCCTCATCGACGGCCAGGCCCAGGACATCTCCTACGAGCACCGCGACCGGGTCAGCGTCGAGGAGTGCCTGGAGATGGAGGGCAACAAGACCGGCGCCCTGCTGGCCTGCGCCAGCTCCATCGGCGCGGTGCTCGGCGGCGCGGACGCGCGCACCGCCGACGCCTTGGAGAAGTACGGCTACCACCTCGGCCTGGCCTTCCAGGCCGTCGACGACCTCCTCGGCATCTGGGGCGACCCGGGGGCCACCGGCAAGCAGACCTGGAGCGATCTGCGCCAGCGCAAGAAGTCCCTGCCGGTGGTGGCCGCGCTCGCGGCGGGCGGTTCCGCCTCCGAGCGGCTCGGGGAGATCCTCGCCGCCGACGCCAAGAGCAGCGAGTTCGAGACCTTCTCCGAGGGGGAGTTCGCGGCCCGCGCCGCTCTGATCGAGGAGGCGGGCGGCCGTGACTGGACCGCCGAGGAGGCGCGCCGCCAGCACGCCGTCGCCCTGGAAGCCCTGAACGTCGTGGACATGCCCGAGCAGGTGCGGGACCGGTTCACGGCGCTCGCCGACTTCGTCGTCGTACGAAAGAGATGATCCCTATCGGTCGAATAGCCCTCGCGTAGTCGCCGGCCGGTGTGCGAGGAGAGAGCACCGGCCGACGGCGGACCCACAGCAGACGCAACGCCATGCACACTGCACGAAGGGGAAGCCATGACAGCGACGACCGACGGAAGCACCGGGGCCCTCCCGCCCCGCGCTGCCGCGGCCAGCGAAACCGACATCACCATCCCCGTGGCGGCCGGGGTACAAGAAGCCGCCGCACGCGCGATGCAACGCGCCACCGACTTCCTGCTCGCCGAGCAGGACGCCGAGGGCTGGTGGAAGGGCGACCTCGAGACGAACGTCACGATGGACGCCGAGGACCTGCTGCTCCGTCAGTTCCTGGGCATCCGCGACGAGGCCACCACCCACGCCACCGCGCTCTTCGTCCGCGGCGAGCAGCGTGAGGACGGGACCTGGGCCACGTTCTACGGCGGCCCGCCCGACCTCTCCGCCACCGTCGAGGCGTATGTCGCCCTGCGGCTGGCCGGCGACGACCCCGAGGCACCCCACATGCGCCGGGCCTCCGGGTGGGTCCGTGAGCAGGGGGGCATCGCCTCCGCCCGGGTCTTCACCCGGATCTGGCTTGCTCTGTTCGGCTGGTGGAAGTGGGAGGACCTGCCCGAACTTCCGCCCGAGCTCTTGTTCTTCCCTAAATGGTTCCCGTTGAGCATCTACAACTTCGGCTGCTGGGCCCGGCAGACGATCGTGCCGCTCACCGTCGTGTCGGCGAAGCGTCCGGTGCGTCCGGCGCCGTTCCCGCTCGATGAGCTGCACACCGATCCCTCCCACCCCAACCCGCCCAAACCCCTTGCCCCGGTCAACAGTTGGGACGGACTCTTCCAGCGGCTCGACAAGGTGGTGCGCGGCTACCGGTCGGTGGCGGTGCGCAGGCTGCGCAAGGCGGCCCTGAACTCCGCTGCCCGCTGGATCATCGAGCGGCAGGAGAACGACGGCTGCTGGGGCGGGATCCAGCCGCCCGCCGTGTACTCGGTGATCGCCCTGCACCTGCTCGGCTACGACCTCGAACACCCGGTGATGCGGGCGGGGCTGGAGTCGTTCGACCGCTACACCGTCTGGCGCGAGGACGGCGCGCGGATGATCGAGGCCTGCCAGTCACCGGTGTGGGACACCTGTCTGGCGACCATCGCGCTCGCCGACGCCGGACTTCCCGCCGACCACCCGCAACTGGTCAAGGCCGCCGACTGGATGCTCGGCGAACAGGTCGTCCGGCCCGGCGACTGGTCGGTGCGCAGGCCCCAGCTTCCGCCCGGCGGCTGGGCGTTCGAGTTCCACAACGACAACTACCCCGACATCGACGACACCGCCGAGGTCGTCCTCGCGCTGCGCCGCGTCAAGCACCACGACCAGGAGCGGATGGACCGGGCCGTCGCGCGCGGAGTGCGCTGGAACCTCGGGATGCAGTCGAGGAACGGGGCCTGGGGCGCCTTCGACGTCGACAACACCAGCCCGTTCCCCAACCGGCTGCCGTTCTGCGACTTCGGCGAGGTCATCGATCCCCCCTCCGCCGACGTCACCGCGCACGTCGTCGAGATGCTGGCGATCGAGGGGCTCTCGCACGACCCGCGCACCCGGCGCGGCATCGAGTGGCTGCTGGCCGAACAGGAGCCGGACGGCTCGTGGTTCGGGCGCTGGGGCGTCAACTACGTCTACGGCACCGGGTCGGTGGTGCCGGCCCTCACCGCGGCGGGAATGCCCGTCCAGCACCCCGCGATCCGGCGGGCGGTCGGCTGGCTGGAGCGGGTGCAGAACGACGACGGCGGCTGGGGCGAGGACCTGCGCTCCTACCAGGACGCCGCCCGCTGGAGCGGCCGGGGTGCCTCGACGGCTTCGCAGACGGCGTGGGCGCTGATGGCGCTGCTGGCGGCCGGGGAGAAGGACTCCAAGGCCGTCGAGCGGGGTGTCGGCTGGCTGGCGCAGACCCAGCGGGAGGACGGCTCCTGGGACGAGCCCTACTTCACCGGCACCGGCTTCCCGTGGGACTTCTCGATCAACTACCACCTCTACCGACAGGTCTTCCCGCTGACCGCGCTCGGCCGGTACGTCCACGGAGAGCCGTTCGGCAAGCAGTCCGCCACGCACGCGGCTCCCACCGAGGCCAAGGGGAGCTGATGAGCACGCAGCCCGTCCCGGCCCCGCTGCTGATCGCCTGCGCCCTCGGCATCGAGCACCTCGCCCTGCGCATGGGTGACCGCGGCGGAGCCGACGGGCCGGTCACCGTCCTGCGGACGGGCATGGGGCCGAAGGCGGCGGAGCGTTCCGTCACCCGCGTGCTGGCCGACCCGGTGTTCGCCGGGGCGGCGGTGCTCGCCACGGGTTTCTGCGCGGGGCTCGCCCCCGGCATGCACCCCGGTGACCTGGTCGTCGCCGAGGAGACCCGCGATCCGCGCGGCGGTGTCCCCTGCGTCGGCACCGAGCTGCTCGTCAAGGAACTCGTGCGCACCCTGCCCGGGCGCACCGTCCACACCGGCCCGCTCACCGGCTCCGACCACGTCGTTCGCGGTCACGAGCGGGCCGATCTGCTCGCGACCGGCGCGATCGCCGTCGACATGGAGTCGGCGGCCACGCTTCTGAGCGCCGTGCGCGAGGAACCGCGCCCGGTTGCGGCCGTCCGGGTGGTCGTGGACGCTCCTGAACATGAACTCGTCCGGATCGGCACGGTGCGCGGTGGAATATCAGCTTTCCGCGTCCTTCGCTCCGTCCTGCCTGCTTTTTTCGAATGGCACCGTAATGTTCTGCTCCCCCGGAGGTGAGCCACATGGCCATGCCGTTGCGTCAGTCCATCAAGGTCGCTACATATCTGGCTGAACAGAAGCTTCGCAAGCGGGACAAGTTCCCGCTCATCGTCGAGCTGGAGCCCCTCTTCGCCTGCAACCTCAAGTGCGAGGGCTGCGGCAAGATCCAGCATCCGGCGGGAGTGCTCAAGCAGCGCATGCCGGTCGCCCAGGCCGTCGGCGCGGTGCTGGAGTCCGGTGCGCCGATGGTGTCCATCGCGGGCGGTGAGCCCCTGATGCACCCTCAGATGGACGAGATCGTGCGGCAGTTGGTGGCGAAGAGGAAGTACGTCTTCCTCTGCACCAACGCCATGCTGCTGCGTAAGAAGATGGACAGGTTCACGCCCTCTCCCTACTTCGCCTTCGCCGTGCACATCGACGGGCTGCGGGAGCGGCACGACGAGTCGGTGGCCAAGGAAGGCGTGTTCGACGAGGCCGTGGCGGCCATCAAGGAGGCCAAGCGGCGCGGCTTCCGGGTGACCACCAACTCGACCTTCTTCAACACCGACACCCCGCAGACCATCATCGAGGTGCTCAACTTCCTCAACGACGACCTCAAGGTCGACGAGATGATGATCTCGCCCGCCTACGCCTACGAGAAGGCTCCCGACCAGGAGCACTTCCTCGGGGTGGAGCAGACCCGCGAACTGTTCAAGAAGGCCTTCTCGGGCGGCAACCGGCGGCGCTGGAGGCTCAACCACTCACCTCTGTTCCTCGACTTCCTCGAGGGCAAGGTCGACTTCCCGTGCACGGCGTGGGCGATCCCCAACTACTCGCTGTTCGGTTGGCAGAGGCCCTGCTACCTGATGAGCGACGGGTACGTGCCGACGTACCGCGAGCTGATCGAGAAGACGGACTGGGACAAGTACGGCCGGGGCAAGGACCCGCGCTGCGCCAACTGCATGGCGCACTGCGGCTACGAGCCCACCGCCGTCCTGGCCACCATGGGCTCGCTGAAGGAGTCCCTGCGCGCCATGCGGGAGACCGTCAACGGAAACCGGGAGTGACGGCATGACCGCCGTTTCGCTGGGCGTTCCCGAGGTGCCGGTCCGGCCGGTGGCGTCGCGACGTGAGTCACGGCGGATCCAGGTCGGCCCGGTGGCGGTCGGCGGAGACGCCCCGGTGTCCGTGCAGTCGATGACCACGACCCGTACCTCCGACATCGGCGCCACCCTCCAGCAGATCGCCGAGCT
>NZ_JBHWUU010000079.1:0-47668 GCF_042737375.1 Streptomyces sp. NPDC060000 | reverse complement strand
CGGATTGCTCCGGTGCCGACCGCGGCTGAGTGACGTCATACGGCTGCGCTCCCCCAGAGCCCGCAGGGCCTGGGAGAGGCCCCCAGGCCTAGCGCGAGGCCGCCGCACGCAGTCGAACGTCCGCGCGACGCTCGGCGGCGGCGTCGCCCTCCGCCTTCGCGCGCTCGAGTTCCCGCTCCACGCGCTGGACGTCGATCTCGTCCGACAGCTCGGCGATCTCGGCCAGCAGCGACAGCTTGTTGTCCGCGAACGAGATGAAACCGCCGTGCACCGCGGCGACGACCGTTCCACCATCACTCGTACGGATGGTCACCGGGCCCGACTCCAGCACACCGAGCAGCGGCTGGTGACCGGGCATGACGCCGATGTCGCCGGACGTGGTGCGCGCGACGACCAGGGTGGCCTCGCCGGACCAGACCTCTCGGTCGGCCGCGACCAGCGCGACGTGCAGCTCAGCAGCCAAGGTGGCTCCTCGGGTCACCACCCGGCGGATCTGCCGGGTGTTGGTTACAAGTCTAATGGGCGTGAGTGAGGGGGCGGGACGCGCCCGCCCCCTCAGACGTGAGCCGGAGGACTCACTTCGAACTCAGGGAGTTCAGGAGACGCCCAGCTCCTTGGCGTTGGCCTTCAGGTCCTCGATACCACCGCACAGGAAGAACGCCTGCTCCGGGAAGTGGTCGTACTCACCGTCGATGATCGCGTTGAAGGCCACGATCGACTCGTCCAGCGGGACGTCCGACCCGTCGACGCCGGTGAACTGCTTGGCGACGTGGGTGTTCTGGGACAGGAAGCGCTCCACGCGACGGGCGCGGTGGACGGTGAGCTTGTCCTCCTCGCCCAGCTCGTCGATACCGAGGATCGCGATGATGTCCTGAAGGTCCTTGTACTTCTGCAGGACCGTCTTGACGCGCATCGCGGTGTTGTAGTGGTCCGCCGCGATGTAGCGGGGGTCCAGGATGCGGGACGTGGAGTCCAGCGGGTCCACGGCCGGGTAGATGCCCTTCTCGGAGATCGGACGGGAGAGAACCGTCGTCGCGTCGAGGTGGGCGAACGTGGTGGCCGGGGCCGGGTCGGTCAGGTCGTCCGCGGGGACGTAGATCGCCTGCATCGAGGTGATCGAGTGACCACGGGTCGAGGTGATGCGCTCCTGGAGGAGACCCATCTCGTCGGCCAGGTTCGGCTGGTAACCCACCGCGGAGGGCATCCGGCCGAGCAGGGTCGAGACCTCGGAACCGGCCTGGGTGAAGCGGAAGATGTTGTCGATGAAGAACAGCACGTCCTGCTTCTGCACATCGCGGAAGTACTCCGCCATGGTCAGACCGGCCAGGGCCACGCGCAGACGGGTGCCCGGGGGCTCGTCCATCTGACCGAAGACCAGGGCGGTCTTGTCGATGACGCCCGAGTCGGTCATCTCCTCGATGAGGTCGTTGCCCTCACGGGTGCGCTCGCCGACACCGGCGAACACGGAGACACCGTCGTGGTTGTTGGCGACACGGTAGATCATCTCCTGGATGAGCACCGTCTTGCCGACGCCGGCACCGCCGAACAGGCCGATCTTTCCACCCTTGACGTACGGGGTGAGAAGGTCGATGACCTTGACGCCGGTCTCGAACATCTCGGTCTTCGACTCGAGCTCGTCGAAGCGCGGGGCCTTGCGGTGGATGGTCCAGCGCTCGCCCTCGTACTTCTCGTCGACGTTCAGCACCTCACCGAGGGTGTTGAACACCTTGCCCTTGGTGAAGTCACCGACCGGAACGGAGATGCCCGTGCCAGTGTCGGTGACCGCGGCCTGGCGGACCAGACCGTCGGTGGGCTGCATGGAGATGGTGCGGACCAGGCCGTCACCCAGGTGCTGGGCGACCTCCAGGGTCAGCGTCTTCTTCTCGCCGTCGTTCGCCGGGTCGGCGACCTCGACGTGAAGGGCGTTGTAGATCTCCGGCATGGCGTCGACGGGGAATTCCACGTCGACGACCGGGCCGATGACCCGGGCGACGCGGCCCGTGGCAACGGCCGTCTCAACTGTCGTCGTCATTACCTGTCACTCCCCGCGGTCGCGTCGGCCAGGGCTGCAGAGCCACCGACGATCTCGCTGATTTCCTGGGTGATTTCGGCCTGGCGGGCCGCGTTGGCAAGGCGGGAGAGCGTGTTGATCAAGTCTCCCGCGTTGTCGGTCGCCGACTTCATCGCGCGGCGCGTGGCGGCGTGCTTGGAGGCAGCCGACTGGAGCAGCGCGTTGTAGATACGACTCTCGACGTACCGCGGCAGCAAGGCGTCGAGGACGTCCTCCGCCGACGGCTCGAAGTCGTACAGCGGAAGGATCTCGCCCTTCGGCGCCGACTCCTTCGCCACCTCGTCGAGGCTGAGCGGCAGCAGACGGTCATCGAGCGCCGTCTGCGTCATCATCGAGACGAACTCGGTGAAGACGATGTGGAGTTCGTCCACGCCGCCGTCCGCCGTGTCCTTCTCGATGGCCTCGATCAGCGGACGCGCGACCTTCTTCGCGTCCGCGTACGAGGGCTCGTCGGTGAAGCCCGACCACGACTCCGCGACCTTGCGCTCGCGGAAGTTGTAGTGGGCCAGGCCGCGGCGGCCGACGATGTACGTGTCGACCTCCTTGCCCTCCGCCTCGAGGCGCGCCGTCAGCTGCTCGGCGGCCTTGATCGCGTTGGAGTTGAAGGCGCCGGCCAGTCCGCGGTCGCTCGTGAGGAGCAGTACCGCGGCACGGGTCGCCGTCTCCGCCTCCGTGGTCAGCGGGTGCTTGGTGTTCGAACCGGTCCCGACCGCCGTGACCGCGCGGGTGAGCTCGGTCGCGTACGGCGCGGAGGCCGCCACCTTGCGCTGCGCCTTGACGACGCGCGAGGCGGCGATCATCTCCATCGCCTTGGTGATCTTCTTGGTCGCGGTGACGGATCGGATGCGACGCTTGTAGACCCGGAGCTGGGCTCCCATGAGTCAGGTCCCTTCCTTACGTCACTTGGCCGCGGCCGGGGCGTCCTCGCCGAGGAGCTTGCCGTCCGAGGTCTCGAACTGCTTCTTGAACTCGGCGATCGCGTCGGCGATGGCGGTGAGGGTGTCGTCCGACATCTTGCCGCCCTCCTTGATGGAGGTCATGAGGCCCTGCTCCTTGCGGTGCAGGTACTCGAGCAGCTCCTTCTCGAAGCGGCGGACGTCGCTGACCGGTACGTCGTCCATCTTGCCGGTGGTACCGGCCCACACCGAGACGACCTGGTCCTCGGTCGACATCGGCTGGTACTGAGCCTGCTTGAGCAGCTCGACCAGGCGCTGACCACGCTCCAGCTGCGACTTCGACGCGGCGTCCAGGTCGGAACCGAAGGCGGCGAACGCCTCCAGCTCACGGTACTGGGCGAGGTCGAGGCGGAGACGGCCGGAGACCTGCTTCATCGCCTTGTGCTGCGCGGAACCACCGACTCGGGAGACGGAGATACCGACGTTCAGCGCGGGGCGCTGACCGGCGTTGAACAGGTCCGACTCCAGGAAGCACTGGCCGTCGGTGATGGAGATGACGTTGGTCGGGATGAACGCCGAGACGTCGTTGGCCTTCGTCTCGACGATCGGCAGACCGGTCATCGAGCCGGCGCCCAGGTCGTCGGAGAGCTTCGCGCAGCGCTCCAGCAGACGGGAGTGCAGGTAGAAGACGTCGCCCGGGTAGGCCTCACGGCCCGGCGGACGGCGCAGCAGCAGCGACACGGCGCGGTAGGCGTCGGCCTGCTTCGAGAGGTCGTCGAAGATGATGAGGACGTGCTTGCCCTCGTACATCCACTGCTGACCGATGGCCGAACCGGTGTACGGCGCCAGGTACTTGAAGCCGGCCGGGTCGGACGCCGGGGCGGCGACGATGGTCGTGTACTCCAGCGCGCCGGCCTCTTCGAGGGCGCCACGCACGGAGGCGATGGTCGAGCCCTTCTGGCCGATGGCGACGTAGACGCAGCGGACCTGCTTCTTCACGTCGCCGGAGCGCCAGTTGTCGCGCTGGTTGATGATCGTGTCGACGGCCAGGGCGGTCTTGCCGGTCTGGCGGTCACCGATGATCAGCTGACGCTGACCACGGCCGACCGGGGTCATCGCGTCGACGGCCTTGTAGCCGGTCTCCATCGGCTCGTGCACCGACTTACGGGCCATGACACCGGGAGCCTGCAGCTCCAGGGCACGGCGACCGGACGTCTCGATCTCGCCGAGGCCGTCGATCGGGTTGCCGAGCGGGTCGACGACGCGGCCGAGGTAGCCCTCGCCGACGGCGACGGACAGGACCTCTCCGGTGCGGGTGACCGGCTGGCCCTCTTCGACACCGCTGAACTCGCCGAGGATGACGGTACCGATCTCGCGCTCTTCGAGGTTGAGCGCGAGACCGAGGGTGCCGTCCTCGAACCTCAGCAGTTCGTTGGCCATGGCCGAGGGGAGGCCCTCGACCTTCGCGATGCCGTCGCCGGCAAGGGTGACCGTACCGACCTCCTCGCGCGAGGCCGCGTCCGGCTTGTACGACTGGACAAAGTTCTCCAGCGCGTCCCGGATCTCCTCCGGCCGGATCGTGAGCTCCGCCATCTGGGTTCCCTGCTCTCCTTGTTGGGCCCGAAGTTTCACTTTGGGGGGATGGGGACTCCCCCCTGAAAGAGGTGAATCCTCTGTACGGCCCAACCAGGGCCGCCATCAGTTCGTACTGCGGTCTTGAGTTGCTGCTAGCTCGCCATGCGGCGGGCGGCGTCCTCGATGCGGTCCGCGAGGGAGCCGTTGATCACCTCGTCGCCGACCTGCACCCGGATCCCGCCGAGGACCGCGGGGTCCACGTCGAGGTTGAGGTGCATCGGGCGGCCGTAGAGCTTGGCGAGGGCGGCGCCGAGGCGCTGCTTCTGCGGGTCGCTCAGCGGTACCGCCGAGGTGACGACGGCGACCATGCGGTCCCGGCGCTCCGCGGCGAGCTTGGACAGGGCTTCGAGGCCCGCTTCCAGGCTACGTCCACGGGGCGCGGTCACGAGGCGCGTCACCAGTCGCTCGGTGGCCGCGTCGGCCCGGCTGCCGAGCAGGCTGCTCAGCAGCTCGCTCTTGGCCGAGGCGGTGGCCTTCCGGTTGGTCAGTGCGGCGCGCAGCTCGGTGTTCGAGGAGACGATCCGTCCGAAGCGGAACAGCTCGTCCTCGACGTCGTCGAGCGTGCCGGTCTTCTGCGCGGCGGTGAGGTCGGCGATGGCCGCCAGGTCCTCCAGCACGTCAACCAGGTCGCGGGACTGCGACCAGCGGGAACGCACCAGGCCGGAAACCAGGTCGGCGGCGGGGCCGCTGATCCGGGTGCCGAGCAGGCGCTGGACCAGCTCGGCCTTGGCCTCGCCGGCCTGCGCCGGGTCGGTGAGGACCCGACGCAGCGAGACCTCGCGGTCGAGCAGCGCGGTGACGGTCGCCAGCTCACCGGCGAGCTGCGCGGCGTCCACGGACGTGGAGTCCGTCAGCGCGTCGAGTCGCTCACGGGCTGCTGCGAATGCCTCGCGGCTGGCTCCGTGTGCGGTCATCGAGACGCCTCGGCCTTCTCCTCGAGTTCGTCGAGGAAGCGGTCGATGACGCGGCTCTGGCGGGCGTGGTCCTCGAGGGACTCCCCGACGAGCTTGCCGGCCAGATCGGTGGCGAGCTTGCCGACGTCCTGACGCAGCGCGGACGCGGCGGCCTTGCGGTCCGCCTCGATCTGGCTGTGTCCGGCGGCGACGATCTCCTCGCGCTGACGCTGGCCTTCCGCACGCATCTCGGTGATGAGTGTGGCGCCCTGCTCCTGCGCCTCCTGGCGCAACCGCGCGGCCTCGTGGCGGGCCTCGGCGAGCTGGGCCTTGTACTGCTCCAGGACGCTCTGGGCCTCAGTGCGAGCAATCTCGGCCTGTTCGATCCCGCCCTCGATGGCTTCCCGACGCTCTTCCAGAACCTTGTTGATGTTCGGAAGGAGCTTCTTGCCCAGGACGAAGAACACGATCGCGAACGCGATCAGACCGATGACGAGCTCGGGGATCTCCGGGATCAGAGGATTCTGGGCCTCCTCCTCAGCCGCGAGTTGCAGCAAGGGCGAGATCACATCAGTTCCTTCCGTGGAATTCTCTCGTCGGCCGAAACCGTCAGGCAGACGGGTAGACGAAGCCCATGACCAGACCGATCAGGGCGAGCGCCTCACAGAGCACGAAGCCCAGGATCTGGTTCTGACGGATCAGGCCGGCGGCCTCGGGCTGGCGGGCCAGCGCCTGGGTGCCGTTACCGAAGATGATGCCAACGCCGACGCCGGGGCCGATGGCCGCGAGACCGTAGCCGATTGCAGCGAGGTTGCCCTTGATCTGGACCGCGGCGAGGGTGTCGAGAGCGGACATGCCGTAACTTCCTTCTCTTTACACAGGCCGGTGGGGGTTGGCCACCGGAAGTTCAGGGGATGTTGATCAGGTGCTCAGTGGTGCTCGGCGAGCGCGCCCTGGATGTAGCTGCAGGACAGGAGAATGAAGACGTAGGCCTGGAGGGCCTGGATGAACAGCTCGAAGACCGTCATCACGATGACCATCAGGAACGAGACCGCCGAGTAGGCGATACCGATGCCGTTGAGCAGGTACCAGGCTCCGATGGTGAAGATCAGGATCAGCACGTGGCCGGCGAACATGTTGGCGAAGAGCCGGACGGCGTGGGTGAAGGGCCGGATGAACACGTTCGACAGGAACTCGAAGAACATGACCATCGGGAACACCGGGCCGAGCGACGGGTCGTAGCCGGTGATGTTCTTCCAGCCGCCGATGAACCCGTGGCGCTTGAACGTCACGCTCATCCACACGATGTAGACGAGGGCCGCCAGGCCGACCGGGAACGCGATGACCGCGGTCGCCGGGAACTGGGCGATCGGGACGATCGACCACAGGTTCATGATCCAGATGAAGAAGAACAGCGCGAACATCAGCGGGACGTACTTCTCGCCCTCGCGCTTGCCGATCGTCTCGTAGACGACCCCGCGACGGACGAAGTCGTAGCCCGCCTCGCCGACCATCTGGAGCTTGCCGGGAATCAGCTTCGGCTTGTTGAAGGCCGCCCAGAAGAATCCGATGACGATGACCGTGGTCACCAGCGAGAGCAGCATGGGCTTGTTGAATTCGATGCCGCCGACGGTGAAGAGCGGCTCGAACATGAACGAGTGCAGGCCGGGGGTCGGGAAACCGCACCCGTCGAAAATATGACAGTCGGTCTCGAAGGCGAGCGTCTTGGCGTTACTCACCGCGAGCTCCTTCAGCGTGGCGCATGGGTACGGCAACCTCGATGTGTCGGCGCGGCCTGCGACCGCGGGACGGCACTGGACTGGACTTGCGGATGTGGGGGCGGCCTCTGGGCTCCGAACCGTGAGACGTCACAGGCTCGACTGCCGCCCGCGCCAGCTCTGCCGCAGTTGTGGCGAGACCATAGCAAAAGAGCGGAAGTCCCTTTACACCGGCCCTACAGGTCACGACGACGCCCGAGCGGAATCCGGCTCGACGTAGAGGATCTTGGTCTTCATGTGTGAGACAACCTGCGCGGCGATCCACACCAGGGTGGTCGCGAGCAGGGTGAAGGCGAAGCATTTCGGGTTGAAGACCGAGGTCCCCTTGAACGTGATCAGCACGATCATCAGCAGCAGGATCTGGGTGGTGTAGAGCAACAGCCCCATCGACTGGAACAGATGGGGAAGTTGGCGCGCGGTGCGCAGCAGCACCACCAGTCCGCCGCCCATGAACAACAGGACGAGAACCGCACCGAAGACGGCGCCGAGCGCTCCCTTGCCGCCGGCAACGGCCGCACTCACCGCGACTCCCGCCACACCCGCGAGCGCGGTGGGCAGGGCACAGTGCAGGAGTGTTCGTACGTCGTTGGACTGCATGGCGGCAACTCCGCATTCAAGGGGGGCAGGGTGTCGTCATGGACGAGCGTAGCCCCGGCCCGAGGGGCGAGAGACCTCACGCCACCTCGCTCCAATGAACCGTCGTAGTGCGGTCCGTGGGCTCTGTCCGGGGGTTCTCGTGAACCGTATCACAAACTATTTGATGAGGTCTTTACCTGGCGGGTGTGCTCGCTGTCACACATGAGAGTGACAGCGCCCGTCTGTGCGGAAACCTGGGGGGCTTGTCTGGTATTGGGAGACTTTGCCCTCCCTGGATTCCCCCACGACTTGGCAATGCTCTAGTCAGATTCTTACCTTGGAGTTTCGGCGGCCGCCGATCGCGGTGGCCCCGTTCACCCCGGCCACCCCCACCGTGACAGGGGGCTGCTCCCCGGCCTGACCGTCCGGTCCGGCCGGCCCGTCGAGGGCGGCGGGCTGCTCCGCCCCGGCCGGTCCGAACTGCCCGGCGGACGCCGTGTACTGCTCCGCGGCGGACGTGGTGGCGCCCCGGCGCCGGTAGCGCGGCGGTACGAAGGCCTCGGCCCAGCGCGGGGTGCGCGGCCGGAAGCGCGGCAGCAGGAGCAGCGCAAGACCGATCGCGCTGAGAATCACGACACCGAGGACGATCCACATGGAAGCCGCGTTGACGGAGTAGGTGAGCGCGCCGAACGCGATCAGCGCCGACCAGAAATACATGATCAGCACGGCGCGGCTGTGCGAGTGGCCGATCTCCAACAACCGGTGGTGCAGGTGCCCTCGGTCCGCGGCGAACGGCGACTGACCGCGCCAGGTCCGGCGCACGATCGCCAGGATCAGGTCGGCGGCCGGGATCGCGATGATCGTCAACGGCATCAGCAACGGGATGTAGACCGGCACCATCTGGTGCACCGCGTTGCGCTCGGAGCCGGAGAACAGCCGCATGATGTCCGGGTCGACCTGACCCGTCACGGAGATCGCGCCCGCCGCCAGGACCAGCCCGATCAGCATCGAGCCCGAGTCGCCCATGAAGATCCGCGCGGGATGCATGTTGTGCGGCAGGAAGCCCAGGCACATGCCCATCAGGATCGCCGCGAACAGCGTCGCCGGGGCGGCGGCCTCGATGCCGTACGAGTACCAGATGCGGTAGGCGTACATGAAGAACGCCGCCGAGGCGATGCACACCATGCCGGCCGCGAGACCGTCGAGGCCGTCCACGAAGTTGACCGCGTTGATGGTGATGACCACCAGCGCGACCGTCAGCAGGGTGCCCTGCCACTGGGTCAGCGCGACCGTGCCGACCCACGGCACCGGCAGCCACAGGATCGTCAGACCCTGCATGACCATGACGCCGGCGGCGATCATCTGGCCGCCCAGCTTGATCAGGGCGTCGATCTCGAACTTGTCGTCCAGGACACCGATCAGCCAGATCAGCGCGGCCCCGGAGAGCAGGGCGCGCGGCTCGTTCGACTTCTCGAAGACCTCGTTGAGGTTGGTGAGATGGTCGGCGACCAGCAGGCCGGCGCACAGGCCGAAGAACATGGCGATACCGCCGAGCCGCGGAGTCGGTTCCCGGTGCACGTCACGGGCCCTGATCTCCGGCATCGCTCCGGCCACGATCGCGAACTTCCGTACCGGCCCTGTCAGCAGATACGTCACCGCGGCCGTGATGCAGAGCGTCAGCAGGTATTCACGCACGGGCTTCCCCACAGGTCTCGCCGGCCATCTCAGTCCCACACCCTAGCGATCGACTACCGCACGGCGCATATGTGTGAGGACTACCGGGTAGTGACGATGGTTTCACGTGAGGCTGTGCGCGTGGACGTCCAGGGGGTGTGCACGGGGTGCGTACGGACACGCCTACCCCGCTTCAGCCCGGATACGGCGGAAACGCGAGGGTCAGTTCGCGCACCTCCTCACGGGCCCTCCTGCTCTCGGTCCCGTTCCGCAGCACCCCCGCCAGCAGCGCCGCGACCCGTGTCATCTCAGGCTCCCGCATGCCCTGCGTGGTCACCGCGGCGGTGCCGAGGCGCAGGCCACGGGCGTGGGCGGCGGTGACGTCGGCGCCTCCGACATGCGGGAGGGCGCAGCAGTCCAGCACCATCCCGGCGGCCGCGAGCAGCCCGCGCGCGGTACGCCCGTCGACACCGAGCGGCGCCGGGTCGGCGATGATGAGGTGGGTGTCGGTGCCGCCGGTCGTGACGGTCAGCCCCTCCCCCTCCAGGGCCGCCGCGAGAACCCGCGCATTGGCGACCACCTGATGGGCGTACACGGTGAACGCCGGGGTTGCCGCCTCGCCGAACGCGACCGCCTTCGCGGCGATGGTGTGCATCTGCGCGCCGCCCTGCGTGAACGGGAACACCGCGCGGTCCACCCGTTCGGCGAGCTCGCCACCGCACAGCAGCATTCCGCCGCGCGGTCCGCGCAGGACCTTGTGCGTGGTGGCGCAGACGATGTCGGCGTACGGCACCGGACTGGGCGCCGCTCCCCCGGCGACGAGCCCGATGGGATGGGCGGCGTCGGCGATCAGATAGGCGCCGGCCTCGTCGGCGACCTCACGGAAGAAGGCGTAGTCGATGTGACGGGGGTAGGCGATGGACCCGCACACGATCGCCTTGGGTCGGTGGCTCCGGGCCAGTGTGCGGACCTGCTCGTGATCGATGAGCCCGCTCTCCCCGTCCACCCCGTAGGGGATGAAGTCGAACCAGCGCCCGGAGAAGTTCGCCGGCGAGCCGTGCGTGAGATGGCCGCCGTCGGGCAGCCCCAGGGCCAGGACGGTGTCGCCGGGCCGGAGCAGCGCGGCGTAGGCGGCCAGCACCGCCGAGGAACCCGAGTGGGCCTGCACGTTGGCGTGTTCGGCGGCGAACAGCGCCTTGGCGCGCTCCACGGCGGTCCGCTCGGCGACGTCGACGATCTCGCAGCCGCTGTGGTACCGGGAACCCGGATACCCCTCCGCGTACTTGTTGGCGAGCGACGAGCCGAGGGCGGCCAGCACGGCGCGCGAGGTGAAGTTCTCGGCGGCGACCAGCTGGAGCGTCGACGCCTGCCGCTCCCGCTCCCCGAGCAGGATCTCGGCCAGCTCGGGGTCCTGCCCGCGCAGGACATCGGCCTCGGGGACATGGGTGACCGACATGATGTGCTCCGGGCGTCGACGGTGACGTACGTCCAATGTAGGCCCGGGGTGGGTGGTCCGCGCGGTCTCCGCGTCCTCTCGGGGGATGCCGACGCGCGCGGTCCCCGCGTCCTCGCGGGGAGACCGGTGAGCGTCCTGACGACCGGGGCCGACACCTGGTGCGGCCGTCCCCGACGCGCCCCCCGCGCCACCCCGCCCGCCCTGGCGGGCCTCGCGGCCGGCGGCGGCCCGCCGCATCGGCCGAAGCGTCCGAGCACGCGTCAAGCGCGCGCGGGGACCCCTGTCAGCGCCGTGACGACCGGGTCCAGCGCCTGGTGTATCTCGTCCCCGATCGAGCGGAAGAACGGCAGGGGCGCCCCGTACGGGTCGTAGACCTCGTCCGCCTCGAGTGTCGGGGCCAGGAGCCACCCGCGTAGCGCCGCCGCGGCGCGGACCAGGGCCCGGGCGCGCATCACCACGCCCTCGTCCAGCGGCGGGAGGGTGGCCGGGTCGATGGCGTTCACCAGGCGGGTGAACTCCTTGAGGGTGAAGGTGCGCAGGCCCGCCGAGTGGCCCATGGAGATGACCTGGGCGCGGTGGTCGCGGGTCGCCGTCAGGACCAGGTCGGCCATGATGACGTGCTCGTCGAGGAGCTCGCGGCCGGTGAACCCGGTGGCGTCCGCGCCGAAGTCGGCCAGCACGGTCTCCGCGTTGGCCTCCATGGACGCGCCCTCATGACCCCAGGTGCCCGCGCTCTCCACGATCAGCCCGCGGCCGAGCACCCCGAGCCGCTGTGACACGAAATGCCGGGTCAGCCGCTCGGTGATCGGCGAGCGGCAGACGTTGCCGGTGCTGACGTGGAGGATGCGGAAGCTGTCGCGCGGAAGCCCGAACGTCGTCGTCTGTTCCGCGGCACGTTCCCCGTTGCCTATGCCACGCCCCGCGTCAGGGGCTGTCAATTCGCCACCTCGAGGTCGGGTACGACCTTCCGCAGCTCGTCCGCGGAGATCGCGCCCTCACGCAGCAGCAGCGGCACCTCTCGGCTGACGTCGACGATCGAGGAGGGGACGTTGCCGGGGGTCGGGCCGCCGTCGAGGTAGACGGAGACGGAGTCGCCGAGCATCTCCTGGGCGTAGTCGCAGTTCTCCGGCGACGGGTGTCCCGTCAGGTTCGCCGACGACACCGCCATCGGGCCGACCTCCGTCAGCAGCTCGATGGCGACCGGGTGCAGCGGCATACGGACGGCGACCGTGCCACGGGTGTCCCCCAGGTCCCACTGGAGGGACGGCTGGTGCTTGGCGACGAGCGTCAGCGCGCCCGGCCAGAACGCGTCCACCAGTTCCCAGGCCAGCTCGGAGAAGTCCGTGACGAGCCCGTGCAGCGTGTTCGGGGAGCCGATGAGCACAGGGGTGGGCATGTTGCGGCCCCGGCCCTTGGCGTCGAGGAGGTCGGCGACGGCCTCGGAGGAGAACGCGTCGGCGCCGATGCCGTACACCGTGTCGGTCGGGAGGACCACGAGCTCGCCACGGCGGACGGCGGACGCGGCCTCGCGCAGACCGGTCACCCGGTCGGTCACGTCGTTGGTGTCGTATCGCCGAGCCATCTAGCGGGCCTCCTCGTACACGTACTGCTGGGGGTCGGAAGTGCGGGGGGCGCTCACGGCGTGGCCCGGCGGGCGGTCGCGAAGCGCGGGCGCTTGTTGAGGTCGGGGTGGTCGGCCGCGTCGGCCCAGCCCCGCTCCTCGGTGAAGATCCACGGCACCTGGCCGCCCTGGGTGTCGGCGTGCTCGATGACGACGACACCGCCGGGACGCAGCAGCCGGTGCGCGGTGCGCTCGATGCCGCGGATCAGGTCGAGGCCGTCCTCCCCCGAGAACAGGGCGAGTTCGGGGTCGTAGTCGCGGGCCTCGGGGGCGACGTACTCCCATTCGGTGAGCGGGATGTACGGCGGGTTGGAGATGACCAGGTCGACCTGGCCGTCGAGGTCGCGGAAGGCGTCCAGGGCGTCTCCCTGACGCAGGTCGACCCGGGACCCCTCCATGTTCTTGCGCGTCCAGCGCAGGGCGTCCTCGGACAGCTCCACGGCGTGCACACGCGAGCGCGGCACCTCCTGGGCGAGGGCGAGCGCGATGGCGCCGCTGCCGGTGCACAGGTCGACGATGCGGGGCTCGACGACGTCCATGGCACGCACGGCGTCTATGGCCCAGCCGACCACGGACTCGGTCTCGGGGCGCGGGACGAAGACGCCGGGGCCGACCTGGAGCTCCAGGTACCGGAAGAAGGCCCGCCCGGTGATGTGCTGGAGCGGCTCGCGCTGCTCACGCCGGGCGATGGCCTCCCAGTAACGGGCGTCGAAGTCGGAGTTCTTCACGGAATGGAGCTCACCGCGCTTCACGCCGTGCACGAACGCGGCGAGCTCCTCCGCGTCGTTGCGCGGCGAGGGCACGCCGGCGTCGGCCAGCCGCTGGGTGGCCTGGGCCACCTCTGCGAGCAGCAGGTTCACGCAAGTCCTCCGTGTCGTCCTGTCGTCCTCGTCGTGCGTACGTCCTGCAACGCTTACGCGGCTGCGAGCTTGGCGGCCGAGTCCGCGTCGACGCAGGCCTGGATCACCGCGTCCAGGTCGCCGTCCAGGACCTGGTCCAGGTTGTACGACTTGAATCCGACGCGGTGGTCCGAGATGCGGTTCTCCGGGAAGTTGTACGTGCGGATCTTCTCGGAGCGGTCGACGGTGCGGACCTGGCTGCGGCGGGCGTCGGCGGCCTCCCGCTCCGCTTCCTCCTGCGCCGCTGCGAGCAGCCTGGAGCGCAGGATACGCATCGCCTGCTCCTTGTTCTGCAACTGGCTCTTCTCGTTCTGGCAGGAGGCGACGACTCCGGTGGGAATGTGCGTGATGCGCACGGCGGAGTCGGTGGTGTTGACGGACTGTCCGCCGGGCCCGGAGGACCGGTAGACGTCGATGCGGAGGTCGTTCGCGTTGATCTCGACCTCGACCTCCTCGGCCTCCGGCGTCACGAGCACACCGGCGGCGGAGGTGTGGATCCGCCCCTGGGACTCGGTCGCGGGCACCCGCTGCACCCGGTGCACGCCGCCTTCGTACTTCATCCGCGCCCAGACACCCTGCCCGGGCTCGGTGGCCCCCTGCCCGCCCTTGGTCTTCACCGCGACCTGGACGTCCTTGTAGCCGCCCAGCTCGGACTCGGTCGCGTCGATGATCTCGGTCTTCCAGCCGACGCGCTCGGCGTACCGGAGGTACATGCGCAGCAGGTCGCCGGCGAACAGGGCCGACTCGTCGCCGCCCGCGCCCGCCTTGATCTCGAGGATGACGTCCTTGTCGTCGGACGGGTCCCGGGGCACGAGCAGCAGCCGCAGCTTCTCCGTCAGCTCCTCGCGCTGCTTCTCCAGCTCCTTGACCTCGGCGATGAAGTCCGGATCGTCGGCGGCGAACTCGCGCGCCGTCCCGATGTCGTCGCCGGTCTGCTTCCAGGAGCGGTACGTGCCGACGATCGGGGTCAGCTCGGCGTAGCGCTTGTTCAGCTTGCGCGCGTTGGCCTGGTCGGAGTGGACCGACGGGTCGGCGAGCTTCTTCTCCAGGTCGGCGTGCTCTCCGAGCAGCTCCTCAACGGCCTCGAACATGGTGGGCTCCTGAATGACGAACGGGGGGAAGGACGGGCGACCAAAAACGCCGGTCCCGGCGTGCCCCTGGGCGGGGACACTGCCGTGGACCGGCGAAGAGGGGCTCGCTACTTCGTGGAGCCGGCAGCAGCCTTGCCGAAGCGGGCCTCGAAGCGGGCCACACGGCCACCGGTGTCGAGGATCTTCTGCTTGCCCGTGTAGAACGGGTGGCACTCGGAGCAGACGTCGGCGCGGATGGCACCGCTCTCGATCGTGCTACGGGTGGTGAACGAGGCGCCACAGGTGCAGCTGACCTGGGTCTCGACGTACTCGGGGTGGATGTCGCGCTTCAAGGTGTCTCCTAGTTTCGGGAGGGCGCCGGGTCGCTGCCGCGGGATACGGCAAACGTGAACCGGAGCCGACGTACCAGTCTGCCAGGACTGGGCGCATCCCCCAAAACCGGGGGGCGGGGGGATCTATTCCCCGGGGCTCGTCGCGCCCCCTCGAACGGCGCAACGACGGCCCTCGGGACGACGTCAGGACGACGTCACGACCCCCGCCGCCTCGCCCGTGGCGGTGCCCTCGGTGGCCGCCTTCGGAATGGGCCGGTCGTTCTTCAGGGCCGTCCACACCTGCTTCGCCTTCGCCTCGGCGACGATGACGCGGTTGGGGTTGGACGGGTCGTACCGGACCGGCATCGTGACCATGTTCATGTTGCCCGCGCTGATTCCCTTGAGGCCGCTCGCGAAGGACATCAGGGACTTCAGCGAGCCGAGGTCGGAGTCGGCGGTGACGGCCCTGGTGGCGGTGTTGGCGAGGTCGTACAGCTTCGTGCCGCTGGTGAACAGGCCGACGTGCCTGACCTGGTTGACCAGGGCCTTGATGAAGGCCTGCTGGAGCTGGATACGGCCGAGGTCGGAGCCGTCGCCGACGCCGTGCCGGGTGCGGACCAGGCCGAGGGCCTGCTCGCCGGTGAGCGTATGGGTCCCGGCCCTGAGGTTCAGGTGGCTGTCGGGGTCGTCGATGGCCTTGGTCGTGGTGACCTGGACCCCGCCGAGTTCGTCGATGAGCTTCTCGAAGCCGGAGAAATCCACTTCGAGGTAGTGGTCCATACGGACGCCGCTGATCGACTCGACCGTCTTCACCGCGCAGGCGGCGCCGCCCGTCGAGTACGCCGAGTTGAACATCACGCCGGAGGCGGCGTCGTGCTCGGTGCCGCTCGTGTCGGTGCAGGCGGGGCGGTCTATCAGCGTGTCGCGCGGTATGGAGACCACGCTGGCCCTCTTGTGGCCCTCGTACACATGGATGATCATCGCGGTGTCCGAGCGGGCACTGCCGTCGTCCGTGCCGCCGCCGAGCTTCTTGTTGGCCCCGGAGCGGGTGTCCGAGCCGAGCACGAGGATGTTCTCGGAGCCGTTGTCGACCTTGGTGGGCCGGTCGGTGCCCAGGGCCTGGTCGATGTCGACGCTCTTGATGTTGCCGTTGAGCTTGAAGTAGAGGTAGCCGACGCCGGTGCCGCCCAGCACGAGGATGCCCGCGGCGGTCCACGCGGCGATCAGCACCCCCTTGCGGCGGCCCCGCTGCCTGCGGTGGCGCGGACCGCTGTCGTCGGCCGCGCCGCTCGTTGTGCCGGTCTCACCCGGTGTGCCGGTCTCACCCGGTGTGCCGGGCTCCGGCGTGCTCTCGGCGGACATGTGCTCCTCTGTTCTCGTGCAACCTCACCATCGTCACTCCGCCAGGACAGACGGGGAAACTCGGGACAGGGTTGCACAACGCGGTGTGCCCGGTCCGCGTCGGACCGGGCACTCAGCGTGACAGGGGTGAGTGAGGTCTACCCCCACTCACCTGCGACTTCGGCCGGACTCAGCCGAACAGGTCGTACTGCTTGAAAGACGTCCCGAGTGAGACCCTTGTGGCAAAGATCGCAGTGGTGGCCTTTCCGGTGCCCTTGTACAGGTACAGGGTGCCTGCCGGGGTACGGGCCAGCAGGTCGGCCAGGCCGTCGCCGTTGACGTCTCCGACGGCGGCGATGACGTTGTACGTCGTGTTGCTCCAGGTGGCGACCTTGACGCGGGCCGCGAAGGCGCTCGTGGCGGTGCCGTTGCCCTTGTAGAGGTAGAGCGCGCCGGTGCTCTTGTCCCGGGCGATCAGGTCCGTCTTGCCGTCGAAGCTGAAGTCCCCGTGACCGCGCACGACGTTGTACGAGTTCCAGCCCGTGCCGTTCTTGACGGGCGCGGCGAAGGTGCCGTCGCCCTTGCCCGGGTAGACCCAGAGCGCACCGGCCGAGTCGACGGCGATCAGGTCAGCGAGGTAGTCGCCCGTGACGTCGCCGGGGGCGACGATCTGGGTGCGGGTCTTCCAGTTGTCGCCGATCAGCTTGGTCGCCCAGGTCCCGCCGGAGGCCACGGGGTGCTTCCAGAAGACGTCGCCGTCCGAGGCGCGGCGCAGGATCAGGTCCTGGTAGCCGTCGCGGTCCAGGTCGGTCTGGAGGATGACGTTGAAGCCGCTCCAGGTGCCCCAGGACTCGCGGGAGGCCAGCGAGGTGCCCTTGGAGTCCAGCTCGTAGCCCGTCTTGGTGGACGAGTTGCGCGCCCACAGGTCGGCGAGGTGGTCGCCGCTGAGGTTGGTGTCGTCGACGCGCGGATAGGCGCTGGCTGCGTACGTGGAGACCTTGCTGAAGACGCTGTACGCGCCGCTCTCGACGCAGTCCTTCACACCCCAGGAGACGACGCCGACGATGCGATTGTTGACGACCAGCGGCCCGCCGGAGTCACCGTTGCACGCGGACTCTGTACCGGTGTCGCTGCCCGTGGCGGGGTTGCCCGCGCAGACCATGTGACCCTTGACGAAGTCGGTGCCGTAGTAGTTGGCGCAGGTGGTGTCCGACTGCATCGGCAGCGTGGCCGTCTTCAGTGTCGGGGAGACGTCCTGCGTGGTGGAGCTGGTACGGCCCCAGCCGTAGACCTTGGCACTGGTGCCAGCCTTGTACGACGTGGCGTCCGTGGACGTCGTCATACGGATCGGCGTCGCAGTGACCGGCTCGTTCAAGGTGATGACAGCGATGTCGTTGTCAATGGTCCGCGGGCTGTACGACGGGTGGGTCCACTGGCGCACCGCACCCCTGACCGTGCCGTTGGTGTTGCCGTTCGCGTCGGGCAGCGTCGTGGTGCCGGTGACGATCGTGCCGTACTTGGCCCAGTTGTAGCCCTTGACGCAGTGCGCGGCGGTGAGGATCTTCGTCGGCGAGACGACGGCGCCACCGCAGAAGAAGCCGATGTCGTTGGTCGTGTCGTTGTAGAAGAGCTGGGCCATCCACGGCGCGGAGGAGATCGTCGTGGTGGTGCCACCGATGATCTTCGCGTCGACGGTGCCGCTGCTCGTGCTGGAGCTCAGGGACGACTTGCTGGTCGCCTCCCCCGCGATGTCGTCACCGGCTAGCGCACCCGCGATGCGCTTCGTCAGCTCGGCCTGCGACACCGTGCTGACGGCGGGCTTCACCATCGGCTCCGGAAGCGCGGTCGCGGCACCAGCCGACGTGTTCATCAGCACGGCGGCGACGGCAGCGGCCACACCGGCCGCCACGATGGGCAGACCGTACCGCATCCGCCGTCTGTGTCGGCCGCCCCTGGGCGCGAGTGTGTCCACTCAAGTCCCCCCTGTCAGTCAAACGTTGTCGAGATCGTGAAGAACGAGATCGTACACATGTCCCAACAGGGACTGGGGCCACCCTCACAACGAGGATGACCCCAGCTCGCCAAGGGCGCGGGGAACCAGGCGAGCGAACGCGCGGCCCCGACGGGCATACGACAACAACGCCCGACTGCTCGATAAATCCGGCCGAGTTAATTGAGCATCGCTGAAACAAAGTCAGTTCGGGTTTTTGGCGTCGCACCACTGGTACTGATGTCCTGCGGTCTTCGCACAATTATCGACGCGATGTCAGAACGACATCCACGACTGCATCGACCCTCAAGAGGAACTTCAGACAGTCGGTCTGGCCGAAAACCGCCGAACCGATCAGCCCCCAGGGTTTCCGGCGCACCGCACTACCGTGCTGCCATTCCGAACCGCAGCCCACTCGCAGGGAGCCCGCCTGTGCCCGGCGCGTAGGTGATGACGGGCTGCGCAGTGCCGCCGGTGGCGTTCGCCCATGGCATCGCGTACAAGGCACCGTAGGCACCTGGCCCGTAGGGCATCCCGATGTACAGGCGAGTGGGTGTGCCATACAAGCTGGACCCTGCCCTGTGCGAGGTGCCTGGGGTGCCTGGCATGCCGGTGGCGTTGCCGGCCTCGATCCACCGATCGTTGGCACCGGGTGCTCCGACCAAGGAGAAGATGCTCACTGCGCCTGCGTCGACGACTGTGCCGATGTCCTCGCCCGGCACTCCGACGGCCATCCGCAGGTTGGTGGCGGTGGTCTTCCCGGATCCGAGGCTGGTCAACGTCACCTGCGCGCCCATACGGTCACCGGCCTCAGGGGAGCCGACGACATCGTCAGGAGCCTGCTGGTAGTCGGTGTCAACCTCGTCGACGACGGGGTTGCGGCCTTTGACCGCAGTGAGGACGACGACCCGGCCCGCGTCGGCCTTGTTGGCTCCTGCGTAGGTCACGTCCTCGCCGGGGACGCCAACGGCGATGTAGGAGGCTCGGAACGTGATGGGGCCCATGGTGACGGTGCCTTCGGCAGCCGCGACCGCAGCGCCGAACTGGTCTCCTGCCTCTGCCTCTCTGCTGTTATAGCCCACCTGTGTTGACGCTCCCACGAAGGTGGGCAACCCGTAGCTGTTGAGCTCGTGGCTCAACACATCGACCGCGCCCGACACCACTTCTTCGCTGGAACTCGGGGTGGGAACGACTCCTTCGCCTGGGCTTCCGATCACCAGGTGCTCGGACGTCGCGGCGACGGAGGCGCCGAACTTGTCGCCCGCCTCAAGGGTGCCGTTCATTCCCGACTTCCCCTGGATCAGCGTTCGGTTGACGGTGCCGTGCACGTAGTAGACGCTGCCAGCATCCGTCTTGCCGTCGATGTCCTCAGCCGGGACCCCGATGACCAGGTAGGGCTCTTTGGTGAGGGTGAGACCGGCGGCAAGGGCGGCACCCATGCGGTCCCCGGCTTCGGATACCCCGGCCAAGATGTCGCCCGATCCGGCGCCCTGTTCGAAGTGGATCGACGTCTTGCCGGCGGAGAGACCGGCTGCGGATCCGTAGACGACGTCGACGACGCCGGCGTCGGCCGCGGTGCCGATGTCCTCACGAGAGGTGGAGACCACCAGGTCGGTGCAGTCGTCCTGGTCGTAGTCGACGGTTGCCAGTGCGTCGCCGAAGTAGTCGTTCGCCTCGGCGTCGCCGGGGACCGTGGCCAGGTCCTGGTTGACCTCGAAGGTGCCCTTGCCGCCGCCGTAGACGATGCGTACCAGGCCCGCCTTGGCGTCACCGCCAACGGTGGCCTCGGGGTCGGCGATGGCGATGTCCTCGACCCCGTCGCAGTTGAAGTCGGTGATGTTTCCTGCTCCTTCACCGAGCGCCTTGGCGAGGTCGATGCGCGGCGTGGTAGCTCCGGTGTAGGTAATTGACTTGCCCGTGGTCTTGAGAAGCGACTCGAGGCTCGCGAGGCTCGTCTCGGGGAAAGCCTGCCGGAGCACCGCGAAAGCACCGGCCACGTACGGTGCGGCCATGGAGGTGCCGCTCTTCGCGGCATACCCACCGCCGGGTATGGAGGAGACGATGCTGGTACCGGGTGCGAAGAGGTCCAGCAGCGGGCCCCGGTTGGTGAAGGCGGACAGTTCGTCGTCCGCGGTGGTGGAGCCGACCGCGATGGCGGAGGAGACGCAGGCTGGTCCGCTGACCGCGTCCTGGCCGTTGTTTCCGGCCGCGGCGATGGTCGCCACCCCGGCGTTGAACAGACTGTCGATGACCTGCTTGCGGGGGTCGTCGTCACAGGCTGTGGCGTATCGGCCGTTACCGAGGCTGAGGTTCGCAGCGATGAGCGGTGTGCCGGACTGCTTCAGCTGCAGGACCTTTTCCAGTCCTGCGATCTGGGCGCTGGGGAAGCTGCCTACGCACGGTGTGTAGTCAGGGCCGCCGCAGAAGTCCTCGGAGTTGAACTGGCTGAAGATCTGGACGGAGACGAGGTCCGCACCGGGAGCGACCCCGGAAGTGGGTGCTCCGGTCAGGTTCGTGCCTTCGCCGGCGGCGATCCCGGCCACGTGGGTTCCGTGATCGCAGCCTGCGACGGTCGCGCAGGGCCCGGTCCCGGCATCAGCGCTGCCCAGTCCGTCCTGTTCCTCAGCCCCGTTGGGGCACAGGCTGGTGGCGGAGTAGTCGGGATCGGCAGGCGAGACACATGCCTCGGCAACAATCCGGTCCTTCAGATACGGGTGGCTGGTGTCGATGCCGGTGTCCAGAATGGCGATCGCGCTGCCCTGCCCGGTCGCGCCCGCTGCGGGGGCCACGTCCGCGCTGGTGAGAGGGACGTCCTCGTCCGGCGGCGGCACCGGCGCGTCCTCGGTGACGCTGACCACACCCGACTGGGTCGCCAACTCCTCCAGTCCGACCTGGTCGACCCTGAGGGTGACAACGGGCAGAGTCGCGAAGGACTTCATCATCGTGCCGACGCCCGCCGCACTGGGCAGATCTTCGCGGGTCTTCGTGACGACGTTGACGCGAACGGTGTCGCCGTCGGCGGTATCGGTATACAGCAGCGGGTCGACGGGGCCGCCCGCCGCTTCTTCTGCTGTTGCTGTGAGGGTGCCAAGCGATGCGACGGCGTGGGCCGGAACAGCGCCGACGGCAGCGGTCAGCACCACGGCGACGCCCACTGCCCATATCGGTCTCTTCAATGTTGCTCCAACGAGGAACGGGCGTAGCTCAGCCCGAAGGAATGTCTGTGGAAGGCAGGCGTGAGCGGCCGGACGGCAAGAGGTACCTGCCACCCGGCTCGGTCACATCCAACTGACCTGCTCCGTCAGGATGTTGTACTGCGGGCCGTCAGAAGGCCTGGTGACGGATCAGGTCGCGTTGGCACCGTTCTTCGGGTTGCCCTTCAAGCCCACGGCCTTGTAGTAGGCGTAGGCGACGGACTTGCAAGCCGGTCTCCGCGTGATGAAGTAGGCGTTGCAGCTGTACGTCTTCATCGTGGTGTAGAAGGCGTTGTCGACGTTCGACTTCTTGTTGCGGTCGAGGTAGTACTTGTAGCCCTTGTACGTGTTGCCGATCAGGCCGTAGCCGTAGTCGTGCATGTCGCAAGCACTGCGGAAGTTGAAGCCGAGCGGCTTGCTGACGTTGGGGCCCGGTGTGCTGCAACCGTCGTTGTTGATGCCCACGACCCAGTGTCCGGTCGGTGTCTGCTTCCAGTACGGCTTGTGCCAACCGTAGTGCGCGGCCCACGCGGCACAACCGCTCTCCAGGTACCACAACCAGTCCGTCGCGCGGTTGCAGTGCCGGGGATAGGCCTGCGGATCCGAGATCTCACCGGCGGTGAAGTCCGTCGCCGGCGGGGTGACGGCAGCGTCGTTGGTGATGTCAGCCGCACCCGTGAAGACCGACTCGGAAGACGGACGCGCGGGGCCTATGGGCTCGACGTTCGGGGCGGCCGACTCGGCCGGGAACGACAGGTCCCAGGTGCCGTTGGACGGCGAAGTGACGTCAGAGACCCGCCCGGTGGAGTCGTACGCGTACGAAGAGACCGGCTCGGTGCCCTCGACCGGGTTGGCCACCGAACGCAGCAGACCCGAGGTGTCGTAGGAGTACCGCGCGAGTGTCTGGGCCGTGGAACCGGAGGTGACAGTGATCTCCTTGACACGACCCGCGAACTCGCCGAGAGCCGCGCCCGTGGCTGTCGTGGCGGTCGAGTACTTGATCGCCAGCGACTGCGCCGGGGTCTCCCCGGCGGCGGCCTCGTTGATGGTGGAGATCCGGCCCTGGGCGTCGTAGGTGGCGGTGGAGAGGCTGCCCTCGGCCACGTTGCCCACGCCGGCGACGCGCCAGGAGTCGGCCCTGGAAGCGACCTGCTTCCACGTATAGGTGGGAGTCAGCGTGTTGTTTCCGATGGGAACGGTGCCATCCGTGTCGGCCGACTGATCCTCGTCCGCGGCCGGCGCGGCCAGGTTGATGACCTCGGAAGCGGTAGCCACCATGGTGCCGGTCGCCTCGTCGAACCTTGTGGTCTCGGTGAGCTTGTCGCCCTCCGCAGTCGCGTACTTCTTGACGCCGCCACCGGTCGGGTAGTCGACGCTGCTCTGCAGCGTGTAGGTGATCGCGACATTCGAGTCGAGGTCGGTGACGACGACGGAACCGGCCTTCTGCTCCAGCGTGCGGTTGAGCTGGCCCCCCACGAATTCGGCTTCCCAACCCGGGCCGAAGACCCCCATGTCAGGTCTGGACGCGGGTGCCGACTCCGGCTTGGCGACACTGCCGGCCTGAGCGGTGACACTGTGACTGCGGCTCATGAGACCTTCTGGCACATCGGTCTCGTAGATCTCGAAGGACTGCTCGTCGGTCGAGTACAGACCGGGACCGATCTGCAGGAGGTCACCCTCCGCCAGGATCGGATCGTCGACTGCGGCCTCAGCGGCGAGCGATAAGCCCGCTGGTGTTGCTCCCGCCAACTGCTGCGGGAGCAGCAGGCTCATGGACAGCACGGCAAATACCGGCAGCGCAATTTTGCGCACGAGTTTCCCCCATTTAGAGAATGTGAATGATCTGAGTGATCGCTGTGGACCATAGATCACTTCCGATCAGCTTCACAAGCCCTAAAAACGGAAGGCATGCAACCGCTTTCTAGTGGCAAATTCAAGCCGCAGACTACTCGCCATGAATATGAGTACACGTACTCATGCGGGGCGGGAATGTCGGCCGGATACTATGCGCATGCCACGTATCCCAGGCCCTATTAGGGCGTTTCCCCCCGCTTGGCGAACCCTCGCTGCTGCCGCCCTCACCGCCTTGGCACTTACCGGTTGTGGAAGCGACAAGTCGGATGGCAGTGGGCCACAAGGTGAGCCGAGCGGGGTCGCCGACTCCAAGGTGAGTGCCACGCCGTCCGCCTCCGAGCAGTCAGCGTTCGTGGCGATGCTCGACAAGGTTGCGCAGCCCTGCTCGTCGACTGGCGGGGCCGCGTCCACGTCGGGACCGACCGACAAGGAGCCGACAGGTCCGGAGGGGGAGCAGAGCCTCCCCCCGGGCGCGACTCCCCCGACTGAACCATTTGAGCCCGGAGCTCCCACGGGGCCCGGGACGGAGTTGAGCGATCGCGATCGGTGCGCGAGCGTCCAGCACGAACAGCGCATCATCGAGGCGCTGAGGGTAGTCTCGGAGCCCACCCCCACCAAGGTTCGCAAGGCCTTGAACAACCTCGGCTACATCGACGAACGCATCCACGGCCTCAAGCAGGACGGCAAGGTCACGCGCTTCTACCTCGACCTGCGCGAGAAGGGCGGCCAACTCTGCGAGGAGGGTCTGGCAGCGGGCGAAGCAACGGATGTGACCGCATGTACCGCTCCCGCCACCGGAGCGTTCACGGTCACCTCGCGCCTTCACGGCTGAGCCTGTCCGAGTCCTGATCAAATAACGTTGCCCAGGCCGGGCGGTGCTACTGGCCGAGACCCTTGGCAAGTCCGGCCTGGACACCGCGATATCCGCGGCGGCTGCCTGGCCGACATCGACGTGCTGCGGGCCGAGCCGACTATGTTCGGCCGCCGGCCTCCGATACGACCGTCTCCCGCCTCGTCGACGTGCTCGCGGCGTCCGCGCCGAAAGCTCTTGGGGCGATCGGCGGGGTGCTGGTGCTCGCGCACTCCGAGAAACAGGACGCGGCCAGACCGATCTGGGGGAACCGGTAGTGCCCCTGCTGCGGCCCGGCAACGCCGGCTCCCACACCGTCGCCGACCACGCAAAACGCTCGACTGGGAAACCCAGCCGAGCGCTTGCATGGACTACTCACGACCCCACGGGGCCGAGCTGGTCAGTCGCCCTTAATCCACATTGCTCGCCGACGGCGTCGTCTTCTGGATCTGCATCAGGAACTCGCCGTTCGACTTGGTCTGCTTCATCTTGTCGAGGAGCAGCTCGATCGCCTGCTGCTGGTCGAGCGCGTGCAGCACCCGGCGGAGCTTCCAGGTGACGGCCAACTCGTCGTTGCCGAGCAGGATCTCTTCCTTACGGGTACCGGACGCGTCGACGTCCACCGCCGGGAAGATGCGCTTGTCGGCGAGCTTCCGGTCGAGCTTGAGCTCCATGTTGCCGGTGCCCTTGAACTCCTCGAAGATCACCTCGTCCATGCGGGACCCGGTGTCCACCAGAGCGGTGGCGAGGATGGTCAGCGAGCCGCCGTCCTCGATGTTGCGGGCCGCACCGAAGAAGCGCTTCGGCGGGTACAGGGCGGTCGAGTCGACACCACCGGACAGGATGCGGCCGGAGGCCGGGGCGGCGAGGTTGTACGCACGGCCCAGACGCGTGATCGAGTCGAGCAGCACGACCACGTCGTGACCGAGCTCCACCAGACGCTTGGCGCGCTCGATGGCGAGCTCGGCGACCGTGGTGTGGTCCTCGGCCGGGCGGTCGAAGGTCGAGGAGATGACCTCGCCCTTGACCGACCGCTGCATGTCGGTGACCTCTTCCGGACGCTCGTCCACCAGGACGACCATCAGGTGGCACTCGGGGTTGTTGTGCGTGATCGCGTTGGCGACCGCCTGCATGATCATGGTCTTGCCGGTCTTCGGCGGGGCCACGATCAGACCGCGCTGGCCCTTACCGATCGGCGACACGAGGTCGATGATGCGGGTGGTCAGCACGCCCGGGTCCGTCTCCAGGCGGAGGCGGTCCTGCGGGTAGAGCGGGGTCAGCTTGTTGAACTCCGGTCGCCCGCGCCCGGATTCGGCCGCCATGCCGTTCGCCGAGTCGAGGCGGACGAGCGCGTTGAACTTCTCGCGGCGCTCGCCGTCCTTGGGCTGCCGGACCGCGCCGGTGACGTGGTCGCCCTTGCGCAGGCCGTTCTTGCGGACCTGGGCGAGCGAGACGTACACGTCGTTGGGGCCCGGCAGGTAACCCGACGTACGGATGAAGGCGTAGTTGTCGAGGATGTCCAGGATGCCCGCGACGGGGATCAGGACGTCGTCGTCGGCGACCTGCGGCTCGGCGGCGCCGATCTCGTCACGCCCGCGACGGCCTCGGCGGTCGCGGTAACGGCCGCGCCGGCCACGGCGGCCGTCGCCGAACTCGTCGTCGTCCTGGGGGCCGTTGTCGCGCTGCTGGCGGTCCTGGCGGCCGCCGCTCTGCTGCTGACCCTGCTGCTGGCCACCCCGCTGTTGCTGGCCGCCCTGCTGGTCGTCGCTCTTGCGACGGTCGCCGCGCTCACCGCGGTCACCACGCTCCCCGCGGTCGCCACGCTCACCGCGGTCACGGCCACGCTCACGGCGGTCGCGGCGACGGCCCTCGGCGCCGTCGGCGTCACCCTGCGGCTGCGCCTGGGCCTCGGCCTGCGCCGGAGCGGACGTCTCGGCCTTCGGGGCGGCCTTCGCCTCGGCGACGACCGTCTCCGGGCTGCCCGCGTCGGCGGTGGCGCGGCGGCGACGGCGCTCGGTGGGCGCGTCGTTCCCGCCGCTCTCGGCCTCGCTCGTGCGGGCGGTGCCGCCGGCCGGCTGGCCGGGGATCTCGATCTGCTGCTGGGCCACGGCCTTCTCGGCGGCCGCCTCGGCCTTGACGGCGGGCGCCTTCTTCTCGGCGGCCTCGTCGCCCGTACGGGCCTTGGAGGTGGCGCGGCGCTTGGGCTTGGTCTCGGCGGCGTCGCCGGCGGGGGCCGCGGCCTTGGGAGCGGCTCCGCCTCCCGCCTGCGCCTCCTTGATGACCTCGATCAGCTGGCTCTTGCGCATACGCGCGGTGCCCCTGATGCCGAGGCCGGATGCGACCTGCTGAAGCTCGGCCAGCACCATGCCGTCGAGGCCGGTACCGCGGCGCCGCCGGGAGCCGGCACCGTTGGCAGGCGCGGAGGCGTCCGTGGCGGGCGCGGCAGCGGTCTCCTCGACACGTGCGCCCATCAGATCGGTGGTGTCGCTCACGAAGGGTCCTTCCCTGGAGCGGACGTCGGCCTGTCTGGCTCGGCGACCGTTTGTGCTGTCCGACTTCGGTCCTTGCTGAGGAGAAGCCGGGGCGGTGGTCCGCCAAAGCGGCGGAAGAGTATTTGCTGGTGATGGCGCTACCGCGACGGGCCGTGACACTCAGTGTCACGTGGCGTGGTCAGCACCGATTCCGGAGCGTGCCCTGTGTACCGCTCAGCGTCGCTGTACTGCGTACTGCCCAGGTACGACGTACGGAACGCAGTGCGGCTTGGGGAGCTCCCGGAAGAATGTCTGTCCCGAAGGGGGACACGAAGCACCTCGCCATGGTGGGGTCGGGTGCAGACTTGAGGTTAACACTACCGGATCCAACAAACATTCCCCCTCTCGAAATCCGGCAACCGTGCCCTTAAATGTCGCCGGAATGCGTGTCACCAGCGGGCGCGAGCGGCAGTACGCACGCGCCCTTCGGGTCCAGGGCCAGGCGGTTCGCGGCCCAGTCCGCGCCGGCCGAGGCCTCGATCTTGTCGGCCGTGCCCGCGTCGGCCAGGGCCATCACGGTGGGTCCGGCGCCGGAGATGACCGCGGGAATCCCGTCGGCACGCAGGCGTTCCACCAGCGCCGCGCTGTCCGGCATGGCCGGCGCGCGGTACTCCTGGTGCAGTCGGTCCTCGGTGGCGGGCAGCAGCAGTTCGGGGCGCCGGGTGAGGGCCTCGACGAGCAGTGCGGCACGGCCAGCGTTGGCGGCGGCGTCGACGTGCGGAACGGAGCGCGGGAGCAGTCCGCGCGCGGTCTCGGTGAGGACCGGCTTCCCGGGCACGAAAACCACCGGAACGATGGAATCGGCGGGCTCCATCCTGATAGCCCGCGCGGCGCCCGCCTCCATCCAGGAAAGGGTGAACCCGCCCAGCAGACAGGCCGCCACGTTGTCCGGGTGGCCCTCGATCTCGGTCGCGAGCTCGAGCAGGGCGGCGTCGTCGAGCTTGTTCTCGCCGCCTATGGTCACCGCGCGCGCGGCGACGATTCCGGCGCAGATCGCGGCGGACGAGGAGCCGAGGCCGCGGCCGTGCGGGATGCGGTTGGCGCAGACGATCTCCAGGCCACGCGGCTGGCCGCCCAGGACGTCGAACGCGGTGCGCAGGGAACGGACGAGGAGATGCCTCTCGTCACGCGGCAGCGTCTCGCTGCCCTCCCCCGCGATGTCGATGTGCAGCCCGGAGTCGGCCACCCGGACGACTACGTCGTCGTAGAGCCCCAGTGCGAGACCGAAGGCGTCGAAGCCCGGGCCGAGGTTGGCGCTGGTGGCGGGGACGCGGACCCGGACGGGGGCGGCGCGGAAGGCGGGACCGGCCATCTCGCGATGACTCTCCTTGAGCTGCGGGACTGTCGAATGACATTCGATATGTACGGGCGGTACGGGCGGCATGTGCGGGAGAACCCTGGAGTCCGCGGAGACGACGCGGCGGCAACGCGCCACTGCGGCATATGCGGCGGGCGGATTCGGTACAGCCTATCGAAGGAAGGTTCCGTGGCGACATAGGGCGCACAGGCGGCGCACGATGCGTGTCGTAAGCCCCCCGTGCACCCCCGTACGGGAAAGCCCTTCGACGGAGCCCGGCGAGCCGCCTACGGGTCACCGGCGACCCGCCTGGGGTCGTGCCCGCAGGTGGCCACCGAACCGCCCACGAACCGCCCCCGAGCCGAAACCCGAGCCGTCCCTGAGTGTCCCCCGAGCCGAGCGCGGAGGCGACCTGGAGACGCTCACAGACCGCGCGGAGACGGCGCCCCGGACGGCTCGCGGGCGACATGCGGACGACTTGCAGACGGCCCGGAGGCAGCTCGCGGGCAGTCCGCCGGCGACACGGAGACGGTCCGCCGGGCGGCCCGTTGACCACCCGGGGCGGCTCGCAGACGGTCGGCAGAACGTTCGAGGCGGTCCGCTGACCACCGGAAACGACCCTCAGACCACCCGGAGGCGACCCAGGTGGTCCACCGGCCGCCCGGAGGCGACCCGTGGACCACCCGGAGGCGCCGCGCCTACGCGAGTCCGAGGCGTTCGGCGGCCGTCACCGCGTCGACCGGGACGGTGACGGGCTGCGGGGCGCCGGCGACGGCCCAGTCCGGGTCCTTCAGACCGTTTCCGGTGACGGTGCACACAATCGTCTGCCCCGGGTCGACCTTGCCCTGCTCGGCGGCCTTCAGCAGACCGGCCACGGACGCGGCGGACGCGGGCTCCACGAAGACACCCTCCTGCGCGGCCAACAGCCGGTAGGCGCGCAGGATCTCACGGTCCGTCACCTCGTCGATGAAGCCACCGGACTCCTCCTGCGCGGCCAGCGCGAACTTCCAGGAGGCGGGGTTGCCGATGCGGATCGCGGTGGCGATCGTCGACGGGTCCTTGACGACCTCACCGCGCACGATCGGCGCGCTGCCGGACGCCTGGAAACCCCACATACGGGGGGTCCGCGCGGCGATCCCGTCGGCGGCGTACTCCTGGTACCCCTTCCAGTACGCGGTGATGTTGCCCGCGTTGCCGACCGGCAGGACGTGGATGTCGGGGGCGTCGCCGAGCATGTCGACGATCTCGAACGCGGCCGTCTTCTGGCCCTCGATGCGCACCGGGTTCACCGAATTGACCAGCGCCACCGGGTAGTTGTCGCTGAGCGCACGGGCGAGCGTGAGGCAGTCGTCGAAGTTGCCGTCGACCTGGAGGATCTTCGCGCCGTGGATGAGCGCCTGCCCCATCTTGCCGAGCGCGATCTTGCCCCGCGGGACGAGCACGGCGGAGACCATCCCGGCACGCACCGCGTAGGCGGCGGCGGAGGCCGAGGTGTTGCCGGTGGAGGCGCAGATGACGGCCTGCGCGCCCTCCTCCTTGGCCCGCGTGATGGCCATGGTCATACCGCGGTCCTTGAAGGACCCGGTCGGGTTGGCACCCTCCACCTTGAGGTGGACCTCGCAGCCCGTGCGCTCGGAGAGCACCTGCGCGGGCACGAGGGGCGTGCCACCCTCACGGAGCGTCACGACCGGCGTGCTGTCGGATACCGGCAGTCGGTCCCGGTACTCCTCGATGATTCCGCGCCACTGGTGGGTCATTGCTGGTTACTCTCCTTCAACCCGCATGATGCTGGCGACACCCCGCACGGTGTCGAGCTTGCGCAGCGCCTCGACGGTCCCGGTCAGGGAGGCGTCGGAGGCGCGATGGGTGACGACGACGAGAGAGGCCTCGCCGCTTCCGTCCAGTCGTCCTTGCTGCCGGACGGTGTCGATGGACACTCCGTGCTCGGCGAAGACGGTTGCCACCTGGGCGAGAACGCCAGGCTTGTCCGCGACATCGAGACTGATGTGATACCGGGTGACGACATCGCCCATCGGCGACACCGGCAGCGCGGCATACGCCGACTCGCCGGGCCCCGTTGACCCGCTGAGCCGGTTACGGCAGACGGCGACGAGGTCGCCGAGCACGGCGGAGGCGGTGGGAGCACCGCCGGCGCCGGGACCGTAGAACATGAGCTGCCCGGCCGCGTCGGACTCCACGAACACGGCGTTGTACGCGCCGCGCACGGAGGCGAGCGGGTGGCTCAGCGGAATCATGGCCGGATGCACGCGCGCGGTGACGGAGCCTCCGTCGGCGGCGCGCTCACAGATGGCGAGCAGCTTGATGGTGCAGCCCATCTCCTTGGCGGAGCCGAAGTCGGCGGCCGTCACCTCGGTCATGCCCTCGCGGTAGACGTCGTCGAGGCGCACGCGCGTGTGGAAGGCGATCCCGGCGAGGATGGCGGCCTTGGCGGCGGCGTCGAAGGCCTCGACGTCGGCGGTGGGGTCGGCCTCGGCGTAGCCCAGGGCGGTGGCCTCGTCGAGGGCCTCCTGATACCCGGCGCCGGAGGAGTCCATCTTGTCGAGGATGAAGTTGGTGGTGCCGTTGACGATCCCGAGCACGCGGTTGACCTTGTCGCCGGCGAGGGACTCACGGAGCGGCCGGATCAGCGGAATGGCACCGGCGACGGCGGCCTCGTAATAGAGGTCCTCGCCGTGCTCCTCGGCGGCGGCGTGCAGGGCGGCGCCGTCCTGGGCGAGGAGCGCCTTGTTCGCGGAGACGACGGAGGCGCCGTACTCGAAGGCGGTGGTGATGAGCGTACGAGCGGGCTCGATGCCCCCGATGACCTCGACGACGACATCAATGTCACCGCGTTTGACGAGGGCGGTGGCGTCGGTGGTGACGAGGGCGGGGTCGATGCCTTCCCGGACCCGGGACGGCCGCCGCACCGCCACACCGGCGAGCTCCACGGGGGCCCCGATCCGGGCGGCGAGGTCGTCGGCGTGCGTCGTCATGATGCGCGCCACCTCTGAGCCGACCACTCCACAGCCCAGCAGCGCCACCTTCAGCGGACGCGTACGCATCATCCGACCTCGTTTCCTCATACCGTCTACGGTTGTTTCCGGTTGCCCCAGTCTCACTCACCGGACCGGAGTTTCTATCCCTGGTCCGGATCGTGAGACATCTATTTCATTTCCACGGGGGCGCCGGACAGGAGATCTTGCGCCCCTTTCCATCGGCCTCCGCCGGCCGTCGCAGCGGCCCCGTCAGCCTTCCGTCGACTTCTCTCCCGGCCCACTTCTGAGCTTCATTCCTCGGCCTGGCCCTCGGCTTTTCCTCGACCCTCTCGCGGGCCTTCTCAAGGCCCTCTCCCGGGTTCCGTCGCTCTCCTCGCTCTCCTCGTCAGCCGACGTCGAGCCGCAGCAGATCCTCCTCGGTCTCCCGCCGCACGATGACCCGCGACTCCCCCTCGCGCACGGCGACGACGGGCGGCCGCAGCACATGGTTGTAGTTGCTGGCCATGGACCGGCAGTACGCACCGGTGGCGGGTACGGCGATCAGGTCACCCGGTGCCAGGTCGGAGGGCAGGAACGCGTCCTTCACGACGATGTCGCCGCTCTCGCAGTGCTTGCCGACGACCCGCGCGAGCATCGGCTCGGCGTCGGAGGTCCGGGAGACCAGCGCGACGCTGTACTCCGCGTCGTACAGCGCGGTGCGGATGTTGTCCGACATGCCGCCGTCGACGGAGACGTACGTACGCAGCCCGTCGAGGCGCTTGATGGTGCCGACCTCGTAGAGGGTGAAGGCGGTCGGCCCGACGATGGCGCGCCCCGGCTCGACGGAGATCCGGGGGGTGCGGAGGCGGGCGCCCTCACACTCACGGGTGACGATCTCGGTGAGCGCCTTGGCGATCTCGTGCGGCTCGCGGGGATCGTCGTCGCTGGTGTACGCGATGCCGAGGCCGCCGCCGAGGTCGATCTCGGGAAGCTCGACACCGTGCTCGTCACGGATGTCCTTGAGCAGCCCGACCACCCGGTGCGCGGCGACCTCGAAGCCGGACATGTCGAAGATCTGGGACCCGATGTGGCTGTGCAGCCCGATGAGTTCGAGCCCGTCGAGCTGAAGGGCCCGCCGGACGGCCTCCGCGGCCTGCCCGCCCGCGAGCGGAATCCCGAACTTCTGGTCCTCGTGCGCGGTGGCGATGAACTCGTGCGTATGGGCCTCGACGCCGACGGTGATACGGATCTGCACGCGCTGCCGCTTGCCGAGGGACTGCGCGACATGGGCGACCCGCACGATCTCCTGGAAGGAGTCGAGCACGATACGTCCGACACCGGCCTCGATGGCGCGGTGGATCTCGTCGACGGACTTGTTGTTGCCGTGGAACGCGATGCGATCGGCGGGCATGCCGGCGGAGAGCGCGGTGGCGAGCTCGCCGCCCGAGCAGACGTCGAGGTTGAGCCCCTCCTCGTGCAGCCACCGCACGACGGCGCGGGACAGGAACGCCTTGCCTGCGTAGAACACGTCGGCGTCGGCCCCGAAGGCGGTACGCCAGGCACGGGCCCGGTCCCGGAAGTCGGACTCGTCGAGGATGTAGGCAGGGGTGCCGTGCTGCTCGGCGAGAGTGGTGACGTCGACACCGCCCACGGTCAGCACCCCGTCGGCGTTACGGGTGACGGTGTGCGCCCAGATCTTCGGGTGGAGGGCGTTGAGGTCGCTGGGCGGGGCGGAGTAGTGCCCCTCCGGAAAGACGTCGGCGTGACGGGGCCCGGCGGGGTGGGCGGAACGGCTCATCTTGGGCGTGCTCTTTCAGAGATGGTCGGGTGCGTCGATGCCGAGCAGGGACAGGCCGCCGGCCAGCACCACCCCGGCGGCTTCGGCGAGCGCGAGCCGGGCGCGGTGGGCGGCCAAGGGTTTCTCCTCACCACGAGGAAGGACAGCGGAAAACAGAGGGATGACGGCATCGGCCACGACGACGAGATGCCGGGCAAGCCGATCGGGAGCGTGCTGCGCCGCGGCCGCGGCGAGGATGCGGGGATGGTCGGCGAGCGCGACCTCGAGCTCGCGTACCTCGATCCGCACCGGTGCCTGTACCTGTGCCTGTACCTGTAGGTCCGATACGTCCTGCGGTTCCTGTATTACGTCGCCGGGGTGGGCGTCGAATCCCAGATCGGCGGCGTTACGGCTGAGCGCCCGGGCACGGGCGTGGGCGTAACGGACCCGGAAGAGCGGATTGCCCTCACGCTGGGAGAGGTACTCGCCGGTGACGCGGGGCCGGTCATGAGCGGCAGGGTGGAGCAGAGCCCAACGCCCGGCGTCCCGCCCGAGGGAGACGGGATCGAGATCGACGTCGCGACCGGGGGAAGCGGGAGCGGGTCGCGCATCGACTTCGAGCAGGGCGGACGACCCGGGCCTGCCGTCAAAGGGGCCGGCCGGAGCCGCGGGCACAGGACGCACGTTGACATCGAGGGGGGCCGGCGACTCAGGCGTGCCGTACGCGTCGACCTTCGCGCCGAGCACCTCGGTCCACTCCGGCTCGGGGCGTGCCACACAGCTGGTACGGACGAGGGCGCCCTGAGAACGCAGCACACGGGCCACGGCATCCATGACGACGACGGCACGGACCTCGTGAGGGGCATGGAGCTGCACGAGCTGCCCGGTGGGACGACCAGCGTGCCCGTACCTCACCCCACTCCGCAGAATCTCCCGCACGAGCGCGGCCGACGCCTCACCCCTGTGCAGGCTGATATTCAGAAACCCGGGCCCGGTGACGACGACGTCACTGACGCCGGCGGCACCGAGGAGATACGGCCGGAGGACCTCGGCGACCCGCTCCGGCGGCTGCCCGGCCGGCCGCGCCAGCTGGAGGGCGATATTCGTCGCGTAGTCCCCACAGCCACCGGGCCCCGGAGCGGTGACCACGGCCCGCCCCGGCACGACCACACCCAACTGCCCCTCGTCGACAGCACGACGCACCGCGCGCAGCACGGTACGGGAGAGCTCGACGGGGGTCACGGGACAAGCGTAGGGGAGGAGGGGGGTGGGTAGGCGACCCGGTTTGCCAGAGGTCCGCGATATGGACGGTCACACAGACCCGCCGCCCCGGCCGGCCAGACCAGGCCGAGGCTTAGGGCTGACGGCTGACGGCTGACGGCTGACGGCTGACGGCTGACGGCTGACGGCTGACGGCTGACGGCTGACCACCAACGGCTTACGGGCCTACGGGCTACGGCTTGCGGGCTACGGGCTACGGTCAGCGCTACTCGGCATCGGGGCCCGCGCTCGACCCGCCACCTCCCCCCGCCCTCGTCCCCGAACCTCTTCCTCGGGCCCTACGCCTTTCCCGGCCCTACGCCTTCTCCGGCCCCGAGGACGGTCCCGAGCCCGATGCCGAGATCAATTCCGCCCCCGCCTGCACGGCCGCCCTCTCCTCTACGCTCCATCAACTCCCGCACAACGGAGATGAGTTCGGCGGGGTCGAAGGGCTTGGCAAGGAACGCGTCGACGCCGACTTCGAGCCCGGCCTCGACCTCGTGCTGCGTGCAGGCACTGATGACGACAAGGGGAAGATCACACGTCCGCGGATCGGTGCGCAGTCGAGCGGCGGTCCGCAACCCGTCCAAACGGGGCATGACGACATCAAGGGTCACGAGATCGGGCTGAACCTGATGAACGACATCCAGACACTCGACACCATCGGACGCGGTCACGACCTCGATGCCCTCCAGCTCGAGATTGACCCTGATCAGCTGCCGGATGACCTTGTTGTCGTCCACAACAAGCACCCGGCCCGACGCCCCTGGCACAACTCGAGAGTAGGTCCGGACCGGCCACCGCGTCCGGCTTTTCCCCACTTCCACCCCACGCGGGCGCCCCACACCCCTCCCCCGACCTCCAAGAAACCGTTCATGAACACCCCGAGCGAGCTGGTAGTGTTCTACCCGTCGCCGCGAGCAACACCTCACGACCGACACGCCCCCGTAGCTCAGGGGATAGAGCAACGGCCTCCGGAGCCGTGTGCGCAGGTTCGAATCCTGCCGGGGGCACCTTGCACGAGGTGCCCAAAGACCCCGCCACCAGCGCTTACGCTGAGGACGGGGTCTTGGCGTATGTGTAGGCGTGTGCGACCCGAAGCGGCTCTATGTCGGGGTCTGTGGACGAGGCGTGGACGGGATCTTGGAGCGTTGCCGCAGGTCGCCGACTACTTCCGACGACAAGGCGCCTGGCACGCCCCCGGCCGTGAGGCCTGCGGCGCCCGACTGCTTAGATCGCTGGCATGACGGACTGGTCGCAGCTCAACCACGCCTACGGCACGGCAGAAGACGTTCCCGGTCTGCTCGACAAGGTGAGCCAAGCCCCGAATGACTCCGACTGGACCGAGCTCTGGTCCCGCCTGTGCCATCAGGGCACCGTCTACTCGGCAAGCCATGCCGCCTTGCCGGCCCTACGAGACATGGCGCGCCAGTGGTCGCCTGCGGACAGGCAGCAACCACTCTTGCTGGCTGGTGCCATCGCCGCCAGTACTGACCAGCCATACGGCGAGCAGGACCCCCACGTGGCCTACGCCTCGGAGATGTCCGACCTGCTGCAACTGACTGAAGAAGCTCTTCGGGATACGAGCCTCAGCGATGACCCCGGAACTTACGTCTACTTGCTCGCCGCACTCCTCGGATTCGAAGATGTCCCGGTCTGGGGCGAACAACTCGACGGCCTGAACGACGACGAGTACGAAGTGCCCTGCCCCGCGTGTAGCGCCGAGAACTTCATAGCCTTCGGTGAGTACGGCTTCTTCTCGACTACGGACAGCATGTACATGAAGGAGACCGCGGCAAAGAAGATCCCTCTTCAGCCCGCAGACTCCTCTGCGCTGGAGGGGCTTGCCCAAAGACTGCACAGTCGCGCGCTTGCCGACAACCAGCCCGATGTCGCAGGCAAGTTGACCTATCTTTTCGGTAGAGCACAATGCGCCGAATGTGACGCTGTCTTCAGCGTCGCAGATGCCATTGCAACCCGCTGGGACGGGTGAATCGCTTCCGGCAGAGATGACTTACCTCTCGCTGGAACGGGCTGACTCAGAACTGGCTCCAAGCCTGTCGATGGCGAGCGACGCTGTACACCTGCTCGACCTGCTCGGCCGTCAGTACCCCGGAGAGCGGCGCCAGTGCCGCCACCTGACGCTCCTGGTACACGCGCACGCTGAGCTGCGTGGCAACCACCTTCAAATCAGTCACGCCCACGAAAACGAGCACCGGCTTCACTGGTACGGGAAAACCGCAGTATCGCTCAAGCACTCGGGCTACCCGCTTGGCCTCAGCCCTGCTCTTACGCGCATAGGGCGCCGGCTTTCCGTGATCCACCTTCACGGAGTCGTCGCCGACCCACACAGCCCCTTTTGTGATGGTGTTTCGTGTTGATGCTGAACACGCCACCGGGCCCGATCAGCAAATGGTCCACGTCGACCTTGTCGGCCAGGAGGATGGAATGCAGGACGCGCCAGCCGTGCCGCTCCAAGCGGTTCAGCTCGGCTCCCACCCGCTGCTCCCCCGCCAGGCCCTTCCGCCAGGAGTCCCACTCGGCGGGGCGCCGCAGGAGCTGTAAGACGACTCGCTTGATCAGGCCTGGCCCGGATTTGTCGAGCAGAGACTCACCGGGACGGTTGGCGGACAGGTCGTCGGCCGCCGTCAGAGGCGGCAGCAGCGGGGGCCCCTCGGCCTTGGGCGTCCTCTGCGGCGCGACCGGTTCGGGGTTGTTCCGTAAGTGATCAGCCAGCACGGCGATCACGTCGTCGCGATACTCGGCGACCAGGACCGTGATCTCCCCCGTCTTCACATCCGCCCAACCGACCGCCGTGCCTTCAGTCAGGTTCGCGTACAGGCGATCATGTCCGTATCGCTTCCAGCGCGTGACCTTCAGCTCCACGAGTTCCCCCTCGTCCGCTCTCGGCTCAAAGCGTCGCAGCAGGTGGGGCTCATGACGAGAGAGGCCCCGGACAAGTTGCCCAGGGCCTCGGTGGGGTGCAGGGTGCCTCACTCGTATTCGCGGAGCAGATCCTCGATACGTCGGTTGGCGACGTCCTGCCGTCCGTCGAGGCACTTCGCGTAGCGGGTCAGCAGGACCTCGACGCTGTTGCCGGCGCGCTCGGCCACCTCGGTTGGGTCAACACCGGCATTGAGCCAGGTCGACAGCGCCGAGTGTCGAAGGTCGTATGGCCGACTCGCGAGCGGCGAGGAGGCGGCGGCCGGCGGGAGCGCGAGGAGCCGGGCCTCTTGCCAGACGCGGTAGTAGGTCGAGGACGGGACGACCGAGCCCTTCTCGCTGAAGAAGAGGCGCCCGTCGTCCGCCGTACCAAAGATGGCCAAGTGCTCACGGAACACGGCGACGAGGTGAGGCGGAATAGGTACCCGCCGGACGTCCTCGGTCGGCCGGTTCTTCAGCCCGCGGTCATCGTGGGTCTCCCCAGAATCGGTCCACTGCTTGCCGACCGACGGGCGCGTTCGGTGAAGCACCGCCGAGCCCCAGCCCTGTTCGGGGAGGATCAGGTCCGTCTCCGCGAGGCCGACCGCTTCAGCCGGCCGGAGGCCACCGAAGTACATCGCGGCGAACAGACCCACGAGACGACGGCCGCGGGCACGTCGGTATCCGCCCACGTAGGAGACGGCCGCCAGGAGGTTGCGAGCCTGCTCCGGGTTGGCGACTACGCGCGGGTCCACCTGATTGGACACCTTCGGTTTCTGCCAGCGAACCGCAGTGATGGGGTTCTCGCGCAGCTCCCCCAGGTCGACCGCGTAGTTCGCGGCATTGACGAGCGTCCGACGCTTGCGCCGCACGGTCTCTGCCGCTGCCGCCGTACCGTCGAGCTTGAGCTTCAGCGAGTCGAGGACCGCGCGGGCCGTGGCGGGCTCAGCAAGATCGGCGAGCGGTCGGGAGGCCTTGGACACCCAGTGCAGAACGTTCCGTACGTCCTCCGGGATTTCCCGATCGTCGGGCCCCGGCAACACGAAGGCCCAGTTGCGCAATGCTTTGCGGATCACCTCATCGGACGGCCGTCCGGCACGCTCGTCGAGGAGCTCCAGCGTCACGCTGGTGAGGGATTCATTGATGCCGTCCCTCGTATTGGGGGCGGCATGGGGCCACTTCATGGCGAGGTATCTGAGGGCGAAGGCGTACCAGGTCACGGCCGACTTCTTCTCTTCCATCGAGGCCGGGAGGCCCGACTCGGTGTCGAACTCTTCACCGTCACGCATCGCCCGCATGAGCTTCGTGCGGAAGTGGTCGGCGAGCGCCTTTGTGCGGAATGACTCCGAGAGCACGTTGCCGGCAACGGACCAGCGGACACCGTACGAGGGCGTTTTGGTGTCCCGCTTGCGAACCGCCCAGACCTTTACGTCAAGGGACTTCACGCCGCTGCCTCCAGCTGTCGAAGCCACGTGGTGAAGTCGCTCCGCCATACCCGGAGCTCTCCGTTGGGCAGCTTGAACGCGGCCGGCCCGTATCCCAGCTCCCGCCAGCGGTAGAAGGTGCGGCGAGAGACGCCGCCCAGCTCGTCCAGGACCTGGCGAACGGTCATCAGCTCGTCGCGACGGGCGTCCATGTCGGTTCTCCTTCCGTTCCGGCGGCGGGTTCGAGGGATGCGGACAGCCAGGCTTCGGCGCGGGAGAGGCCGGTTCCGGCGAAGACCCAGTGCGAGAGGACGAGGGTCGTCTCCGTCGGTTCTGTCTCGACCACCGCGGCAACCTGTGCGCGTCGCCAGTCGGCGCGGGCAGTACGCAGGGCGCCGAGGGTGGTGGAGTAGCGGCGGGATTTGGTGGAGAAGTGGCCGCGAAGCCGAGCATGTGCGCCCAGGCCCGTAGGCGGAGCTCGGCGAGCTCGTGGCGTGCGCCGAGGGTCCAGGCAACGCGGATCATGCGTCGGACGTGTTCGGAGATGCGTGCCTGGGCGAGTTCGGCGAGGAACTTGAGCGGGCGGTCGAGCGTGCCGGTCGCCGTCTCGGCTCCCTTGGTCGCGTACTTCGCGATGTACGAGGCGACGGCTCGTTCGGTGAGGTCCTGGCCGTCGTCGAAGTCGGCGGATCGGATCGTGCGGACGTCGAGTTGGCGGCCGAAGGCGAAGGTATGGGCGCGTCCGTCGATGGTCGGGCCGTCGACGCGGGCGGCGGAGGCTGCGGCCTGGATGGCGTCGGTCAGGAGCTCTGCCGTCGCCCAGGCGGGCGGTGGGGTGTCGCCGCCTTCCGGGCCGTCGATGCGGATGACCGCGTGGAAGTGCACGGCACCGCGCTTCTGATACTCGGCGACCTTCGCGAAGGAGACCCGCGCGTGGTCGCGGAAGGTGCGTTGGGTGAGGCCGGCGCGCTTGGCGATCTCCCGGCGGAGGTAGATCGAGAAGCGCCGCCAGAGGTGCCCGGCGTGGGCGTTCCAGAGCACGGCCGCTTCGTAGTCGTACCGGTCCGGGTCGAGGGGCGTGCCTAACGTGCTGTCGTTCTCGTCGTGGCGGGCACCGCAGCGGCAGGGGCGTCCGTCGGTACGGCGGTTGTGGACGGGGCCGAAGCCGGGGGCGGTGAAGGTGGCGAAGACGCGGGGATGGGTGGCGACCTGGTCCGAGGTGCCTTTGCCGCCGCGTAGTCCGGCGGTGATCAGGTGGTAGGTGTCGCGGCGGTAGGTCTCGGCGCAGGCAGGGCAGCGGGTCGCGCGGCGGTTGTTGCAGCGGGCAAGGAGTTGGCCGGCCGGGAGGGCGGTCGAGTCGAGGTGGTGCAGGGTGCGGCCGATTTCGCCGGTTGCCGTGTCGACGGCGCATTCGGTGCGGTGGCCGTCGAGGCGGATGGGGTGGGTGCAGCCGCCCAGGCCGGAGAGTTGGCGGGCCAGCTCGGGCATTGTGCCGAGGGAGGCCAGCATGGAGAGTTCCGCCAGCGGGGGCGGAGTCTGCCGGGTGATGATGGGACTTCCTTTCGGCTGTTTCTGCGGTTGGGAGGGACGGCCCCGGGGCGGCGGGATGCTTGGCGGCGTTTGCCGCCCCGGCGGCCGGTCAGCGCCTTTTGACGTCGTTCAGCAAGGAGCGCAGGACCACGGCGGCGATGGCCACGGACACGGCCGTGATGGCGACGGCCGCCAGGAGCGCGGTGAGGACGACTCCGCCGACCAGGACTGCGGCGACCAGACCCGCGTAAGGGCTGAGCGAGCGGCCGGCGGCGGTCGGAGCCGGGTTGTGCTGGTGGTGCTGCTGCGGGATGAGGGTCGACGGCGGAGTGGGAACGTCGGGCAGCTTGGGGCGGAACATGGCGGAGCTCCTTTCAGCGGTTGTCGCCGTTGACGACGCCGACCCCGGAGCGGGTGCCGGACTCGATGGCGGGGGCGAGGAAGGTGTGGGAGAGCCAGAAGCCGAACAGGGCGATCACGACGGCGACCCACATGCGCACGCCGAGGAACTTGATCGCGGCCCAGGCGATGACGCCCAGGACGAAGACGAGCGGGAGCGAGACGGTCACGGGGTCCCCTCAGCGGACGCGGCAGCGGTGGGTGCGGGCGGCGAGTTCGGCAGCGGCGCGGGTGTCGAAGTCGTTGGAGAAGTCGCAGCGGGGGGCAGTGCATACGGCGGTGTGCTTCTCGCGGCCGCGGCCGTCGTAGGCGGTGCCGACCTGGACGGGTCCGATGCGGACGACGTTGCGGAAGCGGCGGTTGGCGGGCATCAGGGGAGCTCCTCAGGGTTCTCGCCGGTGAAGTCGGCGACGTGGTCGGCAAGCCAGCGCAAGATCTCGTCGCCCTCGTAGCTGTCGGCGGTGAGAATCACCGGTTCGGCGATGAGCACGGCTTCGGCGAGGCGGTTCTGTCGGGTCAGCTCGGCGGCACGCTTAAGCGCGCGGAGCGTGGACGGACGCAAGGTAGAAAGTCCTCCAGAGTCAGGCGAGTTGGGCGGCGATGGCTTCGGCGAGCGGGAGCGGTACACCGAGCCGAGTGCGAAGGGTCGGGGTGTCGATGTCCGTCCCGGTCCGGGTCCGGTGATCGTCGGCGACCTTGCGAGCGAGGGCGACGAGCGCGGGCGGGACAGGGGCGGCGGTGGGCTGTGCGGCCGGTTGCGGGTCGGCGGCGGGCAGCGCAGGGGCGGTAGTCGTGACGGGCGTGGCCGGAGCCCCGTCGTGATCCGGGGCCGGCACCTCGTCGCGGTCCGGGGCCGGGGCACCGTGCGCGAGGAGCGTTCCGCCGAGGAAGGCGACCGCGGGCCACCCGGCGACGAGGATGCGCAGCCAGGCCGGGACGTCCCCGAGGTCGAGCAGGCCGACCGTGGCGACATTCGCGCCCAGTGACGCGACCAAGGCGACGACGAACCAGCACCAGCCAGCGGCTTTCGCCGTACCGGAGCGCAGCCGTCGCCAGGCCGCAACGAGGAGCAGGTCAACGCTGACCGGGTAGGCCCACGCCTTCCAACCGTCCTGTCCGGCCGCCGCAGCGAGGTCGTGCAGGTGGGCGAAGGAGAGCGCGGCGGCGATGGCCGCTTGGACCAGGACGGGGTCGATGCGGATGCGGTGGGTGCGCATCGCTCAGTCCTCCGGTGTGGAGGAGGCTGGACGCGCGGTGGGTACCAGTTGGGGGCTGTCGAGGACTACGGGCGGGACGTGCGGCCGAAACGGCGAGAGCGCCGGAACGTCCGGAGCGAGGTGAGCCGTCTCGCGACAGATGCCCGCAGCAGCGGCAAGGGACAGATACGGGGTGCGGATGCGGGACCAGCCGCCTGAGGTGTCACCGGCCACAGCCAGGCCCGGCAACTCGGCGGCGATAGCGCAGGAGGCGTCGACCGCTTCAGGAGCGATGTCCCCCAAAGCCATCTTGGCCGAGGCTTCGTCGTTGACGCGGTGGCAGACGCGGCCGGTGAGCTGGGCCCGCAGCATGGTCGCGCCCTTGCCGAGTTCGGCGCCGAAGCGCTGCCCGCAGACCTCCAGGTAGATGCCGGCCGCGCGGCCCAGCTGGGCGAGGCGGATCAGGTGGGTGACCATCTCGTCTCGGCGTTCCTCGTCCTTGCGGGTCGCGACGAGGAAGAGCTCGGCCACCTCGTCGACGAACAGCACGACGGGTACCGGGCGTTCGCTCTCGGGCAGTCCCCAGATGTCTGAGGTGATCTCCTCGTCGGGCGTGCCTGGGGCGATCCCCTGTCGGGCCTTGATCAAGTCGTATCGGTCCTCCATTTCCTTAACCAGGACCGGGAGCAGCTCGGCAGCCTCTCCCGGATCGGTCGCCAGCGCGGCAAAGCGGGAAGCGAACGGAGCCAGCTCCACGCCCCGCTTGCAGTCGACGCCGACCAGGGCGACGGACTGCCGGGCAAGCCCGGTGATCAGGTTCCGCAAGTACATGGACTTGCCCGACAGCGTTGCGCCGAGGACGAGTTCATGCGGGACGGCGCGGTAGTCGCGTAAGAACGCCGTGGCGTCCTCCCGCAGCGCCACCGGCACCTTGAGGAACCCGCCCTCGATCCGCCGGGGCATCCGGACCTTGCACAGGACGTCGAAGCCGATGAGCCGCAGTTCGACGACACCGGGCTTGACGTCCTTCACGTACACGCCGTGCACCCCCCCAGGCGTGGCGGAGTCGTTCCGCCGAGGCGGCGACGTCGGCGGGTTCCTGGCCAGGCGCGAGGCGAAGCCGGACGCGCAGGCCGGTCGTAGTGGGCCGGATGATGCCCCGCCGAGGCGGGACCGGACGGATCTCCCGTCGGCTGGTCGCCTTGATGGCCAGCACCCGCCACCGGGACGGCGCGACAGTCAGGCCGCAGGCGTCCATGGTCGATGAGTACGAGGCCAGCAGCCGGGCCACCGAGACCGGCAGCCCGACCGTGGACCAGTACGCCGCCGGGTTGGCGTGCCGGACGTAGGCCGCGCCGCCTATCGCAGCGAGCGGTGCGCCCAGCTCGGCCAACGTGATCAGGTCCGTCACGACGATCAGCCCGCCTGAGCGACCGGGACCGGGAAGGCACCAGGCGCGATCGCGGTGGCGCGGTAGGCGATGCCGTGCCGCTGCTGGCCGTTGAACACGCCTTCCCACGGCCGGGCGATGAGCCCCGGCAGGGACACCGGAGCGCCGACGGTCAGGCCCTCCGTCACACCGCTTTCGGGAACCGTGACCTGGATGAGCGACGAGTCCCCCTCGTCGATGAAGACGACGCCGAAGGTCATCAGCGCCTCACCGCTCACGGCGTCCTTGGCAATCTCACCGGTCTGCCGGTCACGCACCTTCGGCGCCGGCGCTTCGGTGAGCAGGATCGTCGCGGTCGAGGCGTCAACGCGGATCACACGCACAGAGATTTCTCCTTTGAAGTCGACCAACTCGCCACCTGACAAGTTGACTTAGCAAGTTCGAAGTTAGAGATGCCAGGTTGACTTGTCAAGTGATTCCCGTGCCCGTCAACGAGCGGCGCCGGTACCGCAAGCGCACCATGAAGCCAGCCGACACAGAGGAGGGCGGAACATGGGCCGAAGAGACCGCGCTCCAGGTCCACAGCCATGGGATCCACGTGACTCGCAAGGGTCCACGCCACCGGACGCCTGGCCGACACCGCCACAGGGGCCCCCGCCGAGCAGTCCCTACCGCGGGCCGCCACCTCGGCCGAGGAAGCGACGACGCGTCTACCTGTGGCTCTTCCTTGCCGTCCAGCTCTTGTTCCTGATCTGGGTGATCACGGGTGCTTCGACCGCCAGCGGCACCCCCGAAGACTGCCGAAGCCGGACAGGCGACGCCCTGAAACTGTGCGAGGACGCGAGCGAGGTCGGAACAACCATCGGCGTGGGCCTCATCATCGGCCTATGGGCGGCCGTCGACATCATTCTCGGCTTCACATACGTGGTCTACCGGCTCGCCAGCCGACGCACCTGAGACGAGCCACCGCACTACGCGGCGCACCCGACCCGCACATCCGGACAGATCAGCCGAGTCGGTAGGTATCTTCGAGTTCCTGTCCATCGGCAGGAAGCAGCACGTCAGAGACCTGCAAAGCTTGGCCGGACGCGTCGCGGGCGACGACCAGGACGCTGAGGACGGGCACGCCATCAGGAAGGCCGAGGAGCTCGGCCTCACCGGCATCCGGCATCCTGGCCGAGACGCGCTCCGTCACATGGTCGAAGCGGACCTTCTTCCGGCCCTCGATGTGTTCCCGGACGCCGACGCCCAGCGGTTCGGTGTTCCCGAGTTCAGTGCCTTCGACGAGGCCGGCCGGGAAGTACGAGGACGCGAGTTCAACAGCCTCGCCATCCACCGCGACCAGGAATCGGCGCATCAGGACCTTGGCCCGCTTGGGCAGCCCGAGCACGGAGGCCACACGTGCCGGAACCGGCACCTGGTCCACTAGAACCAGGCGTCCAGGAGTCCGCGACTCATCCCGCTCCAGCACTTCGCGCCCGCGGCGTTCCTGCTGCTCGACGTCAGCCGGCCGCCCGCGCACGATGGTGCCGTAGCCCTGCCGGGACTCGAGCCAACCGTCTCGTTTCAGCAGCTCAAGGGCACGCACGACGGTAGGGCGGGACATTCCGAACGCCTGGACCAGCTGATTTTCACTGGGGACCTTCGTGCCCGGCGGGTAGGTGCCGTCCTCGATGCGCTGCTGGATCGTCTGCGCGAGGCGTACGTACTTCGGCGCCTCTACTTCATACGCCATGCACGCCGCCCGTCAGGATTGGCCAAGTCAACTGGTCAACCAGACTAGCGACAGTGCATATAGAAAAGAACCCGGCTCCCCCTTCAGGTCGGCCAGGCATCGGCCATCACGAAGGAGACGACCGTCCCGCCGAAGCGACTGGGCCCTGAGTGCCAGGACTCGGCAATGGAGTCGACGAGGAGCAGTCCGCGCCCGTGCGCGTCGACAGCGTCAGGCTGCCGCAGCCTCACCCTGGCCGGGAAGCCGGCATTGTGCACCTCGACCTTGAGCGAGGCCCCGTCCCGGAACCACTCCACCCGGACACGCCACACCTCATCCGACCGCCCGTAGACGATGGCGTTGGTCACAAGTTCCGAGATCATCAGTACGCAGTCGTCGACCGAACAGGCCGGGTTGTAAGGGGCGATGAACTTCCGGAACCAACGCCTGGCCAGGTGCACGGACTCAGCGACGGGATACAGGGTCATCGCCCCGAGTCGCGGCGAGTCCTCAGAGGGATAGCGATCGATCGTAAAGGCCATCCGTGCTCACTCCTTGCCGCTGCCGTCACAGTCGAGGCAGCGCCGTTTCGATGCGGCACGGGCACGGTCGTCGACGGTGGACAGCGCCAGGGCCGTGCGCGAGCTGACGCGTTTCCAGCCCCGCCCACGGCATCCTCGGCAAGCTAAGTGCGCGCCTTGCTCCGGCCGCTGACCCGTCACAACGTGCCCCCTTCATGAAGTGGCCTTAGCCACTTAATGGATAGTGGCATTAGCCACTCACGCTGCACAAGCGAAACTGCCAAATGGCGATCCATCAGGTGTGCTCAGGTGAGGGGGTAGCCCTGCTCGAACGCCCAGCGCTGCGGCGGGTACGTGGCTTCGGCGAACTCCAACGGCCGGTCCTGGAGGTCGAAGACGACGTGGTGCACGATCAAGACCGCTGATCCAGAGTCCAGTTGCAGGTCTGCCGACTCCTCGTCGGTCGCCTGCCGGGCGCACATCCGGTCCTCGGCGTAACTCCCCTGCCGCCCCGTCATGCTCTCGACGTACATCAGGGTGCCCTCTTGGATCCGCTCCGGCTCCAGAAGCTTGGGCGCCCGCTGCCCGACGTCCGGCGCGAACCACGAAGTGGACAGGGTGATGGGCCCATCCTGATTGTTCGTCACGCGCCGACGGTGCACGGCCCGCCGATCCTTCACCAGGCCCAGCGCCTCAGCCACGTGGTCCGGAGCGTCCAACCAGCCGGCAGAGGTGATGACCGCGTACTCGCCAGGGGTGTAGATCTTCCCTGTCTGTCGCGCCCGCCCATACAACTCCCGCGCCCTGCGGTTCACTTCAAGGCTGCGCACGTACGTGCCAGAACCCTGCCGCTTCTCCACGAGCCCCTGGTTGCTCAGAGCCTCCAACGATCGCGCGGCCGTCGGCCTGGACACCTTCCAGTTCGTCGCAAGCTGGCGCTCAGAGGGCACCTCGTCGCCCGGCCTGAGGTCGCCCCGAAGGATCTGATCGCGGATGTAGTGAGCGATCTGGAGATACTTCGGTTGCGCCTCTTCGATCTGAGGCATGTCCCCTCCTCGTCCAAGTGGCTATGGCCTCCAGCCACTATAGAGTGAGTGGCCAGACCCCGAACCCGTAATGTTGCGCACATGACGCGGTTGATCGTCGCAGCAGGAGGAGGGGGCGACGCAGTCGCCTCCGCAATGCTTGACGCCGCCTTGTACGGCGACGACGACCAGGCGGTGATCCTCACCTACGCGTGGGACCGCCTGTTGGTCGACCCGATCCCAGGCCCCCGCGGCCCCGCCGACTTCACGGGACTCGAACCACTCACCCCGTCTGTCTGGTCGGTGCCGGCCGAAGCCCGCCCGATCGCTCCAGCAGGCTCCACACTCCCCCGGCTTGCGGCAGAGCTCCCGCACACCTTCGCCCTGATCGATCCGCATCACGGCGTCCAAGGTGTCACGCGCCAACTCGAAGAGCTGATCAGCCGCTTGAGGCCGGACTCAATCGACCTTCTGGACGTGGGAGGTGACATCCTCGCGCGAGGCGATGAGCCCACGCTCAAGAGCCCGCTTGCCGACGCTCTGACTCTGGCCGCGTGCTGCCAGGTGAACGCTCCCGTGCGGCTCCTGGTTGCAGGCCCCGGCCTGGACGGTGAACTTCCGCTCACCGAGGTGCGCAGCCTGCTTGGCCCCCTCGTCCACACCTTCACCGCGAAGGACACTGAGCCGGTCAGCGCAGTCCTGGAGTGGCACCCGTCCGAGGCAACCGGGATGCTCGCTGCAACAGCCCGAGGGATACGCGGCGTCTGCGAAGTGCGGGACGCCGGACTGCCCATCCCACTCACAGACGCCGGCCCGACGGTCCACGAAGTCGACCTGGACGACGCGCTGAACCGCAACGAGCTGGCCCGCGCCATCCTCTCGACCACCACTCTGGACGAGGTCGAGGCGCACAGCCGCGAGATCTGCGGCTACTCGGAAATCGACTACGAGCGCAACAAGGCCACCTGGCTCAAGGACCAGCCGACGGTGAAGCTCGATCCTGACACTGTGATGCCCCAGCTCGACGAGTTCGAGAACGAGGCTCGAAACCGCGGAGTCACCCACACGACGTTCCGCCGGCTCACCGAGGCTTTGGGCATGCCCGGCAGCCATCGCGAGGACCTCCGCGCGCTGCTCATCCATAGGCGACCGGAGCGATACGCAGCGCCCCTCTGGGAGCTGTCAGCCGTCGAGGACGAGACACGACCACGATGAGCGTCTTCAGAAGCGATCTCAGCTTGGATGCACGGGACGCCACCGGCACCGGGGCGGAAACCGACGTGGCCCTGAATCTGACGACCGGCAACATCAGGTTGTCGATCCTCTGGACGCAAGAAATCCAGCTCTCCGCCGAAGACGCCGACCAGGTAGCCGAAGCCCTCCAGCGAGCAGCCGCGGAATCCCGAAGTCTTCTGAGGCACAAGGAAGCTCAAGCCACCGAGGACCCGACAGGCCCACCAGCAGCCTGAGTTACAACCTTCTTCACGGGTTCAAGGCGGCTCGCTCCGCTCCCCGCGCGCGGCACGGCCCCCGGCCGGGCCTGCGCTCCTGTCTCCCCCCCGCTCCCGCCCCGCCAC
>NZ_JBHWUU010000078.1:0-47877 GCF_042737375.1 Streptomyces sp. NPDC060000 | reverse complement strand
CGTGAAACACGTACGGCGCCCGCGGTCGTTGTCGTGCGCTGTGAAGCGGTCGTAGCCCCTCGGGGCTACGCGCTTTTTCGGCTGTCGCGGGGATGCACCGCAAGGTTCATCGCCCCGGACCGCAGAACGGCCAGCCGCTCCGCGAGGACCTCTTCGAGTTCCTCGCGGGTCCGCCGCTCCATCAGCATGTCCCAGTGCGTACGCGCGGGCTTGGCCTTCTTTTCCTCAGGGCCGTCGCCGTCAACGAGGAGTGCAGGGGCTCCACAGACCTTGCACTCCCACTCCGGCGGAATCTCCGCCTCGACCGAGAAGGGCATTTCAAAGCGGTGCCCCTTCTCGCATGCGTACTCCACGGCCTGGCGCGGGGCCAGGTCGATACCGCGGTCCGTCTCGTAGCTGGTCACCACGAGGCGCGTGCCGCGAAGAGCTCGCTCACTCATGAATCGTGCCTCCCGGGCTTGTCGCCCACAGGACAGGTGTCGCTGTCGTCGTCATCCGGTCAACGTCCGGTCGGCGGTAAAGATTCCCGTTCCGAGTCCCGTTCCGGGTGGTGGGTCGCCGTCGTAGCCGCAGCCTTGTCAATCAGTGCAGTACCCACCGGCGCCCGGTATGTCACATCTGAAAGGAGATGTCACCCAGCGTTTCGGCATCTTTGACGCGCAGTAACGGTACGCCTGGCAGGCCAAACGCGTACACTACCGCCCTTTCGCCTTGAGTGCTAAATCCTCTCGGGTACCGGATTCCCCGCGTCGCCGATCGCCTGCCGTACAGGCACCCTGGCGAGCAGGACAAACCCGACGACGAAGAAGACCACCAGCGAGATGATCGCGTCCCGGTAGCTCCCGGTCAGCTGATAGGTGATCCCGAAAAGAAGCGGACCGAGCCAGCTCATGCCACGGTCGCTCATCTCGTAGGCCGAGAAGTACTCGGCCTCCTTGCCGGGCGGGACGAGGTGCGAGAAGAGGGAGCGGGACAGCGCCTGGCTGCCGCCGAGTACCAGTCCGATCGCGGCCGCCAGCAGGAAGAAGCCGACCGGCGCCCCGGCCGGCAGGAAGTACCCGGCGCCCAGGGTGAGCGTCCAGGCCGCCAGCGAGCCGAGGATCGTGCGCTTCGCGCCGTACGTCCGGGCCAGCCGTCCCATGCCCAGCGCACCGGCCACGGCCAGCACCTGCACCAGCAGGACGGCGCCGATCAGCGTGGACTGGCCGAGGCCGAGTTCCTCGGAGCCGTAGACCGAGGCCTGGGAGATCACGGTCTGGATGCCGTCGTTGTAGACCAGGTACGCGAGGAGGAAGGCGAGGGTCAGCGGGTGGCGGCGCATGTCCCGGACCGTCGCGGCGAGCTGGCGCAGCCCCGGAGCCGTCCGGTCCGTCCGGGCGGCCGCCTCCCGTGCGGCGGACGGCCGGTCGCGCAGCCGCAGCAGCGGGACGAGGGTGAAGCCGCCCCACCACAGGCCTGCCGACGCCAGGCAGATCCGCACGGCCATCGGCTCGGAGACCCCGAAGGAGTCGTGGGCCAGGTAGAGCACCAGGTTGGCGACCAGGACCAGGGAGCCCGCCGCGTAACCGAAGGCCCAGCCCCGGGAGGAGACCGCGTCGCGTTCCTCGGGCGGGGCGATCTGCGGCAGATACGAGTTGTAGAGCATCATCGCCACCGACTGGGCCGCGTTCGCCACGATCAGCAGGGCGCCTCCCAGCAGATAGCGGTCGCCGCCCAGGAAGAACATGCAGGTCGTGGCCGCGGCGCCCACGTAGGCGGCGGCGCCCAGCAAGGGCTTCTTGCGGCCGCTGCGGTCGGCGGCCGCACCCACCAGGGGCATCACCAGCACGGCCACTATCACCGACAGGGACACCGAGTACGGGAAGAAGGAGCCCGCGCGCACCGGGATGCCCAGGGGATGCACATACCCGTCGGCGTCCGCCGCGTGCTTGGCGACCGATGTCAGGTACGGGCCGAGGAACACGGTGAGCACGCTCGTCGAGTAGACGGAGCACGCCCAGTCGTAGAAGTACCAGCCGCGCTGCTCGCGCCGCCGTTCCGCGACCTCGTCGGACGCCGCCGTCCGCACGGTGTCGATGTCCACCCGTGCCCTCGCTTCCCGCTGCCGCAGCCGCGCGCGGGCGGCGGGCCGAGGTCAGACCCAGACGCCCCGGTCCTTCATGACCTCGCGCAACGTGTCGATGTGATCGGTCATGATGCCATCGACTCCCAGGTCCAGGAGCCGGTGCATCCGATCCGGATCGTTGATCGTCCACACGTGCACCTGGAGCCCGCGCGCGTGGGCGGCGCGAACGAAGCGGGGGTCCACGACCTGGATGCCCGACTGTGCCTCGGGCACCTGCGCGGCGACCGCCGAGCGGCGCAGCGCCGCCGGTATGCCCCAGGACCGCAGCCGCAGGTTGAGTACGCCCCGGGTGCCGTACGACGTCGCCAGGCGCGGCCCGGCCAGCCGCTGGGCGCGCACCACGCGGGCCTCCGAGAACGAGCCGACGCAGACCCGGTCCCACGCGCGCGTGCGGGCGATCAGGTTGAGCAGGGGGTGCAGTGCGGGCTCCGCCTTGAGGTCGACGTTCCACCGCACCTCGGGGAAGGTCTCCAAAAGCTCCTCGAAGAGCGGCACCGGCTCCTCGCCCGCCACGCGCGCGTGCGATACGTCCGACCACAGGAGGTCGGCGATGCGGCCCGCGCCGTCGGTCACCCGGTCCAGCGTCGCGTCGTGGAAGGCGACGAGCTTGCCGTCGCGCGTGGCGTGCACATCGGTCTCGATGTAGCGGTAACCCGCCTCGACCGCGCGTCGGAACTGCGCCGCGGTGTTCTCCAGACCGTCCGCCGCCCCACCGCGGTGGGCGAACGGGATGGGCCCCGGATGGTCGAGATACGGGTGGCGTATGGAGCTGGTCACGGACGCAGTATGGCTCCCTGTGGTGTCCCGGTGGCAACGACCGCGCTGCCGCCCGATGCCGCGGGTACGGCGAACACCCGCAGGAAAAGCTGGGCGAGCGGGCCGATCGCCACCGCGTAGAGCAGCGTGCCGACGCCGATGGTGCCGCCGAGGATGAACCCGGTCACCACGACCACGACTTCCACCGCCGTCCGCATCAGCCGGATCGAACGCCCGGTACGCCGGTGCAGTCCCGTCATCAGTCCGTCGCGCGGGCCCGGCCCGAAGGAGGCCGCGATGTAGAGGCCGGTGGCCGCGCCGTTAAGGACGATCCCGACGAGCAGCAGCGGCACCCGGGCGCCGAGTCCGTGCGCTTCGGGGACCCACGCGAGCGTGCCGTCCATCGCGAGACCGACGACGAAGACGTTGGAGACCGTGCCGAGGCCCGGGCGCTGGCGCAGCGGGATCCACAGCAGCAGTACCGCGGCGCCCACGACGATCGACACCACGCCGATGGTCAGGCCGGTGAGCTCGGCGAGACCCTGGTGGAGCACGTTCCAGGGCTCCAGGCCGAGGCCCGCCTGGACGAGGAGGGCGGAGCTGGCGCCGTAGAGCGTGAGGCCGGCGTACAGCTGGAGTGGTCGGCGGACGAGGTGGCCTTTCGGATCCGGCTGAGGTGATTCCCGCGGCGGTGGCTCGGACAAGGGGTCCCCCTGGTAGTAGTGGCCTGACCCATGACACTCTGTGGCTTGGAAGTGAACGCCATCCATGGCCAATTCTGAGAAGGTGGACTGGTAATCATGCCGCAGTGGACCTCGGCGGTGGGAGCCGCACAGCTCGCGCGGCTGCTCAAGCCCCAGCAGGACCGCCCGGCGGGCCCGGGGTCGCGCCGTCCACCCGCCTACCGTGCGCTCGCCGACGGTGTCCGGCTGCTGGTGCTGGAAGGGCGCGTTCCGGTCGCCGCGCGCCTGCCCGCGGAACGGGAACTGGCCCTGTCCCTGTCCGTGAGCCGGACGACCGTGGCCGCAGCCTACGAGGCACTGCGCGCGGAGGGGTTCCTGGAGTCCCGGCGCGGCGCGGGCAGCTGGACGGCCGTCCCGGCGGGCAACCCGGTTCCGGCGCGCGGCCTGGAGCCCCTGCCGCCCGAGGCCCTCGGCTCGATCATCGACCTGGGCTGCGCGGCCCTTCCCGCGCCCGAGCCCTGGCTCACCCGCGCCGTGCGGGGCGCGCTGGAGGAGCTGCCCCCGTACGCCCACACGCACGGCGACTATCCGGCGGGCCTGCCCGCGCTGCGGTCGATGATCGCCGAGCGGTACACCGCGCGCGGGATCCCGACGATGCCCGAGCAGATCATGGTCACCACCGGTGCGATGGGAGCCATCGACGCCATCTGTCACCTGTTCGGCGGGCGTGGCGAGCGCATCGCCGTCGAGTCGCCTTCCTACGCCAACATCCTTCAGTTGATGCGGGAGGCCGGCGCCCGTCTCGTGCCCGTCGCGATGGCCGAGGGACTCGCCGGCTGGGACATGGACCGCTGGCGTCAGGTCCTGCGCGAGGCCGCGCCGCGCATCGCGTATGTCGTCGCCGACTTCCACAACCCGACCGGCGCGCTCGCCGACGAGGACCAGCGGCGCCGGCTCGTGGAGGCGGCCCGGTCCGCCGGGACGGTCCTGGTCGCCGACGAGACCATGAGCGAACTCTGGCTGGACGACGACGTCGAGATGCCGCGGCCCGTGTGCGGGTTCGACCCCGCCGGGTCGACGGTCATCACCGTCGGGTCGGCGAGCAAGGCCTTCTGGGCAGGGATGCGCATCGGCTGGGTGCGAGCGGCTCCGGACGTCATCCGCAGCCTTGTCGCGGCGCGCGCCTACGCGGACCTGGGCACACCGGTGCTGGAGCAGCTGGCGGTGAACTGGCTGTTCAGCACCGGCGGCTGGGAACAGGCCGTCGAGCTGCGGCGCTGCCAGGCCCGTGAGAACCGCGACGACCTGGTCGCGGCCGTGCGGCGGGAGCTTCCGGAGTGGGAGTTCGCCGTGCCCCGGGGCGGGCTGACGCTGTGGGTGCGGGCCGGGGGACTCTCCGGGTCGCGGCTCGCCGAGGCGGGTGAGCGGGTGGGACTGCGGGTGCCGTCAGGACCGCGGTTCGGCGTCGACGGCGCCTTCGAGGGGTACGTCCGGTTGCCGTTCACGGTGGGAGGCGCGGTGGCGGAGGAGGCGGCGGCACGGCTGGCCGCCGCGGCGCGGATCGTGGAGAGCGGGGGAACGGCGGGCGGCGAGGGACCGCGCACGTTCGTCGCCTAGAGGGGCGCGGGGAGCGGGCGCGGTGAGCGGGGAAGGGACGCGGGGGTGCGGTCACCCACCCGCGCTCGACACCTGCTCCGCGCCCACCTTTTCGGCGCCCACGACCTCCGCGCCGACGCTCTCCGCGTCCGTGCCTCTCGCGTCCGCGTCCGTGGCTTCCGCGTCCGCGCCTTCCGCGTCCGTTGTTTTCGGGTCCAAGGCCTTGGCGGCAACGGGGTTCGCGAGCACGGCGTCCACGACCACGCGTTTGGTGAGCGCGGGTTTCGTGAGCACGGGGTCCGCGGCCACGGGTTCGGCGAGCTCGTGGTCCAGGATCGCGGGCTGCTCGACCGGTACCGGTGGCAGCTCCGTGGCGCGTGGTGTGGCACGCGGTGGCAGGAGATCCAGCACCGCCTGCCGATGCGCGTCGCTCGTCGCGTCGTCGTACGGGTCCGGGGTCGCCGGTACCTGGAGCCGGTGCACCGGCCCTGATCCGAGCCGGGCGTATCCGCGCCCCGACGGCACATGGTCGACGGGCGTGGTGTGCGGGGGTGCGCCGAGGACCGCCTCCAGTTGCTGCCTCGACGCCGGTCCGAGCGCGACCCGCGCGCGGGTGTGCTGCCGTACGGCGTCGCTCAGGGAGTCCAGGGCGTCGAACTGCTCGGCCACGACCACCGTGACCCCGGCCGCGCGGCCGTGCCGGAGGGGGGACCGCAGGAGGGTCTGCGGATCCTTGTGGCCGTCGGCGTCGGCCAGGTGGGTGAAGGCGGTGGGGCGGTCCAGAAGGATCCACAGCGGGTGTTTGGTGTCGTCCGGCTGCGGGTCGCCCGCCTGCCGGGCGTGGTTGGCGGCGACGAGCCGGCGCTCCGTCTCGTGCGCCGCCCACTCCAGGGCGGCCAGTGCCCCGGCGAGCCCGATCTCGACGCCCAGGACGCCGTCCCGGCCGGCCAGACAGGCGTACTCGCCGGTGCCGCCGCCCTCGATCACGAGGACATCGCCGTGCTCCAGGGCCTGGAGGGCGATGGAGCGCAGAAGGGTGGAGGTGCCGCTGCCGGGCTGGCCGACCGCCAGCAGGTGCGGCTCGGTCGAGCGGATGCCGGTGCGCCAGACGACCGGTGGGACGTCGCGCCGGTCCTCACCGTGGGCGAGGGGGAGCGTGCGCTGGACCCCCGAGGGGTCGGTGAAGCCCAGGACCGTCTCGCCGGGGGCGGTGACGAAGCGCTGGGCGGCGATGTCGGTGGGGAGAGGGGTGAGGACACTGAGCGTGAGCTCGTTGCCCTCCTCGTCCCAGACGAAGAGGTACTCGCGGCCACGGCCGGACTTCGCGGCGAGCAGCTGCTCGATCCGTGCGCGCGGGGCGGCCTCTCCGTCGGGGAAGTACGCCGGGTAGCGGATCACGAGGTGGGCCAGGCGGCCCGAGTCGTCGAACTCCAGCGTCGGGAAGACGTCCTCCCAGTCGCCACCGTGGGCGTACATGGGTGAGGGGTCGTCGGCCGTCGAGAAGTACGGGACCAGGGCCTCGTACAGCATTTGGAGTCGCTGGATCTGCGACTCGTCGGGGCCTTCGGGAGCCGGTGGGGTGCGGTCCCTGCCCTGCCAGGCCGCCGCCGCCATCAGGGTGATGACGGCGAGCAGCGGGCCGTACGGCACCAACATCACGACCAGGATCGACGAGGCCGCCAGGAACAGCAGCGGTCCACGCCTGTCCTTGGGGGTCTCGGCCCACCTGCGCCGTCCGGCCGAGGCCAGCCGGCGCAGTCCGCGGGTGATGGTGATCAGCGGATGGAGGACATCGGTGGCGCTGTCGGCCGCCGTCCGGGCCAGCTCCCGGCTTCGGGCGATGCGCGCGCTGCCTGTGCTCAGGATGCTGGGAAGGGGGCGCCGGGCCACTGCTGTCTCCTGGAGGTGCGTACGGACGGGACGAACGGCGTCAGAACTTGATGCCACCGAGGAGGCTGGCCAGGCTCTCGCCGCCGGCCTTGATGCTCGGGGCGATGGCCGTACTGGCCATGTAGAACCCGAACAGGGCCGAGACCACGGCGTGTGACGCCTTGAGCCCGTCCTTGCGGAAGAAGAGGAAGACGACGATGCCGAGCAGGACTACGCCTGACATGGACAGGATCATTTGGGTTCTCCTGGTTCGCGGGGGACAGTCACCATGAGTACTTCCAGGATCACAGGATGTATCCATACTATAAAAGGTGCAACTGGGTGAAATGCGGCTGATTTCCCCCAGCCGGCGGAAGGCCTGACGGGTCGCCTGAACAGGAGAGTTGCGTCGAACGGGTCCGCCCGTGATCTTTGCCGTCGCCGGGACCGGCCACGTGTCCGACGAGCCAGTACCCTGGCGATTCACCTGAACGGTTGCAAGGAGAGGCGGACCGGCCGATGAGCGAGGCCCTCGACCCCGAGGTCGTGGAGCTGGCGACCAAGATCTTCGATCTGACCCGTCAGGGGCAGACCGAGGAGCTCGTGGCGTACGTCGACGCGGGCGTTCCGGCCAACCTCACGAACGACCGCGGCGACTCCCTCGTGATGCTCGCCGCGTACCACGGCCACGCCGACGCGGTCCGGGCCCTGCTGGCTCGCGGCGCCGAGGCGGACCGGATCAACGACCGAGGCCAGACCCCGCTCGCCGGGGCGGCCTTCAAGGGCGAGGCGGACGTCGTCAAGGTCCTGCTGGAGGCCGGCGCCGACCCGTCACAGGGGACGCCGTCAGCCGTCGACACCGCTCGCATGTTCGGCAGGGCGGAGCTGCTGGAACTGTTCGGCGTGCACTGAACCGGCAGTCCTGAGCAGGTCGACGGAAGTTCCTGACCAGGTAAATCAACGAGCACGGGGGAGGCGGTACAAGGCCGCCGGAAATTTCGGTCGCGGCAGGTAGAACAGCCGGGTCATCATGACGTCGTGATTCACGGACGCGATGGCTGGGCAGGTGTTGCCGCACCGCGCGGGCCGTGATGCGGTCCGCATGGGCCACCGACGAGAGGCAGAGGAAAATGGTCTACAGCAAGCAGGAAACGGCGGGCGCCCCGACGCGTTGTCACGCGGCCAGGTAATGCACGTCCCCGGTTGCGTCGACGCTTGATGTGAGGCTGTTTCCCATGTTCGATCCGGTCATAGCGCCCAGCGGTACGCTGCTCGGCCTACTCCAGAGGGGGCGCGGCGACGGCACGTTGCACGCGCTCACCGCACCGCGAGCCGAAGCGCTCGCGGCGCTGAACCACTGTGTGCTGCGGGATCCCCGCCACGACTGGCAGGTGGAGAACCGCTCCCTTTACTACGCCCGTCTCTACCTCGACCTGAACGGCGAGCTGGACGAGATCGAGGCCCACCTCTTCGATGTCGAGGACTCCTTCGACACCGAGGAGTCCCGCACGGGACTCGCCCTGGCCGTCCTCGGCCACCTCGCCTCCTACGGCAGGCGGGACGCCCTGGCCCTGCTGCGCCGGTACGCGGTCTCGGGAGCCAACTGGGCCTGGGCGCTGGACGAACTCGCCCTGCGGGACGACGACGCCGGGCTGCGGGCGCTGGCCGCGCCCGTGCTCGCCCGGTTCGCCACCGATACCGAGGGCGAGGCCGAACTCGCCGCCGCCGTACGGGACGCCTTCGAGCCACGGCCCTGGCGGCTGTGGGCCGAGGATCCCCGTGAGTACGTCTCCACACGCGTGCGTGCCGCTCAGGAGGCCGGCTGTTTCGACCGCTGGCAACGGCAGATGAGTCCCGCCGGACCGCGCCCCGGCTGGAGCGTGCAGGCCGTGTTCGAGTGGGCCCAGCAGGGCGTCGAACGCGGAGTCGCGCTCCATGTCCCCGCCGCCCGTTGCCTCTCCGCCGTGGCCGGGCCCGAGGACCGCCCCGAGATCGTGCAGGCGGCCAAGGACGGCAGCGAGGGAGCCCGGTGCACCGCGCTGCGCTACCTGGCCGACTTCAATGATCCCGATGCCCTGCTCCTGATCGAACAGGCCATGGCCACCGGCTCCACGCCCGTCGTCGAGGCGGCGGTCGACGCCTTCGAGCGCATGCGCAGCGTCGCCGCCGTGGACCGGGCCCGCGGCTGGGCCCACCGGCCCGACCCCCTGGGCGCCGCGGCCGGCCGCATGCTCGCCTGCCGGGGCGGCACCCAGGACAGCGATCTGGTCCTCGGCGCCCTGCGCGAGGCGGTACGCGGCGAGGGCTGCGACGCGCCTACCCTGTGGACCCTCGTCGACGGCGCCGGGCGGCTCGGCATCGTCTGCGCGGCACCCGTGCTGCGCCATATCTACCGGGAGACGGCCTCGTCCCATCTGCGGGGGCGCTGCGCCCGCGCACTCGCCGCCACCGACCCCTCCTACGCCACGGGCTTCGCCGTCGAATGCCTCTGGGACTGCGAGGAGGGCACTCGCGAGATCGCCGCGCGGCACGCCGAGACCGGTGACGCCCGGGTCGTGGAGCGCCTGCGCCGGCTCGCCGCCGACCCCGCCGAGGAGGCGGAGGTCCAGACGGCCGTGCGGAGCCGGATCGGACCGGACGCCGCGTCCGCGATGTGAACGCCGGGACCGGCCGCCGCCCGAGGGGAGCCTGGCGGCGGCCGGTTCGACAGGTGAACACTCGATGGCCTGCCGGGCGGACCGGCATGGACACCGTCCGACCTGCGCGGTACGCATCGTGTCGATACCGGGTGCGGAGCGCAACGCTCACGGGACGTTAGTCGTGCGGAAAGATCCACTTTGACGCGGCCACGTCCAGGACGGCGACAACACGGGTATGCGTGTCGTCATCGTGACCGAATCATTTCCCCCCGACGTGAACGGCGTGGCCCATTGCGCCTTCCAGACCGCCCGACACCTCGTCGATCGCGGTCACACCCCCGTCGTCGTCGCCCCGGCCACCGCCGCCGGGACCGGGCCGGACGCCGAAGCGCCCTGCCCCGTCGTCCGAGTGCCCTCCCTCCCGCTCCCCGGCTACCCCCAGGTCCGCGTCGCCCTCCCCAGTCGACGCGTCGCCGCCGCCATCGCCGAGCACCGTGCCGAACTGGTCCACCTGGCCAGCCCCTTCATCCTCGGCGTCCGGGGCATGGCGGCCGCCGCCCGGCTCGGCATCCCCGCCGTCGCCGTCTACCAGACCGACCTGGGCGGCTACGCCCGCACCTACATGGGCGCCGGCGAGGCGGCGGCCTGGCGCCGGATACGGTCCGTCCACGCCGCCGCCGACCTCACCCTCGCCCCCTCCAGCGCGGCCCTGCACGACCTGGACACGCACGGGGTGCCCCGGGTGAGGCTCTGGCCGCGGGGCGTGGACACCACGCGCTTCCGCCCCGACCGCCGCGACGGGACCCTGCGCCGCGCACTGGCCCCCAACGGCGAGCTGATCGTCGGCTACGTCGGACGCCTGGCCCCCGAGAAGCAGGTCGAGCTCCTGGCCGGCGCATGCGGGCTGCGGGGTGTCCGGGTCGTGGTGGTGGGCGACGGACCGAGCCGGCCCGGCCTGGAGGAGCACCTGCCGGGCGCGGTCTTCCTGGGCAGGCGCACCGGCGACCAGCTCGCCCGGATCTTCGCCTCGCTGGACGTGTTCGTGCACACCGGCCCGTACGAGACGTTCTGCCAGACCGTGCAGGAGGCCATGGCCAGCGGTGTGCCGGTGGTCGCGCCGGCCGCGGGCGGCCCCCTGGACCTGGTCGCCCACGGGCGCACCGGCCTGCTCGTCCCGCCCCGGGACGCCACCGCCGTACAGGGCGCGGTGGCGGCGCTGGCCGCCGACCCCGCCCTGCGGGCCGCCTATGGCGCCGCCGGGCGGGCCACGGTCGAGGGGCGCACCTGGGCCGCCGTCGGCGACCGGCTCATCGGCCACTACGAGGACGTGCTCGCCGCGCGCCGACTGGTGGTGGCGGCATGAGCGGCCCGACCGTTGGTGGCATGAGCGGCCCGGACGACCTGAGGGGCACCGGCGGCATGAAGGGCACCGACGCGCGGGACGGCTCGGCCCGAACCGCAGCCACCACCAGTGCCACCACCGCCCCCGTCACCGGCTTCAGGCCCCTGCGGATCGTGCGGCTCGCCAACTTCGTGGCCCCCGCCTCGGGCGGGCTGCGGACGGCCTTGCGCGAACTCGGCAAGGGGTATCGTGCGGCCGGCCACGAGCCGGTCCTGATCGTGCCCGGCGACCGGGTGAGCGACCGTGCGACCGAGCAGGGGCGGGTGATCACCCTGCCCGGGCCGCTGCTGCCCGGCACCGGCGGCTACCGGGTCCTCACCGACAAACGGCGTGTGGCCCGCCTGCTGGAGGAACTCGCCCCGGACCGGCTGGAGGTCTCCGACCGTACGACGCTGCGCTGGACCGGCAGGTGGGCACGGCGGGCCCGCGTTCCCGCCGTGATGGTCTCCCACGAGACCGCCGACGGTGTCCTGCGTACTTGGGGTGTGCCGGAGGGGGCGGCCCGGCGCGCCGCCGACGCGCTCAATCTCCGTACGGCGCACACGTACGCGCGCGTGGTGTGCACCACCGAGTTCGCCGAACGGGAGTTCGTGCGGATCGGGGCGCGCAACGTCGTGCGGGCGCCACTGGGCGTCGACCTCGTCGAACGGCACCCCGCCCTGCGTGACGCGGGACTGCGGGCCCGCCACGCGCGGGGGGACGAGACCCTGCTGGTCATGTGCACCCGCCTCTCCGTGGAGAAGCGGCCCGGTACGGCGCTGGACGCCCTGGAGGCGTTGCTGCGGCGCGGGGCGCGGGTGGTTCTGGTCGTCGCCGGAGGCGGACCGCTGCGGCCTCGGCTGGAGCAGCGGGCCCGCGAGCGCGGGCTGCCCGTGACGTTCCTGGGGCATGTCGCCGACCGCGGCGTACTGGGCGCGTTGCAGGCCTCGGCCGACGTGTGCCTGGCTCCGGGACCCGCGGAGACGTTCGGGCTCGCCGCCCTGGAGGCGATGGCGTGCGGGACCCCCGTCGTCGTGAGTGCCTCCTCGGCGCTCCCCGAGGTGATCGGGGCCGCCGGGGCCACGGCGGCCGACCGGGGAGAGGCCTTCGCGGACGCCGTCGAGGACCTCCTGGAGCGTCCCCTGGTGACACGCAGGGAAGCGGCACGTACGCGTGCGGAGTGCTTCGGCTGGGGAACGGCGGTCGACGCCTTCCTCGCGGCGCACGACGCTACGTCCCCAGCCTCGACCCCATACCCATCCCCGGCCTCGGCCCACGGTTCGTCCCCGGCACTGGTTCCTGTGGTGGCACCGGCCACCGCGTTCGTCCGTCCCTTCCCCTTCGTGCCGGGGAGCCTGGGATGAGACGCGTCCGCTTCGTCGCCCTCGGGGATTCGCTCACCGAGGGCGTGGGGGATCCCGTGGGCGGCGGATGGCGGGGCTGGGCCGCGCTGCTCGCCCGCGGGCTCGTCGGGGAGCCCACCGGGCAGCCCTTCGCGACGCAAGGGCCCGACGAGCCCGTAGAGGCCGTGGAGGCGGGGGAGGCGGGGGAGGCGGTGGAGTTCACCAATCTCGCGATCAGCGGAGCGCAGACGCGGGATGTGCTGGAACGGCAGCTCCCGGTCGGGCTGGAGCTGCGGCCCGACGTCGTCTCCGTCGTCGTCGGCGTGAACGACACCCTGCGCTGCACTTTCGACATCCATGCCGTGGCCGCCCGGCTCGACACGGTCTACGGGGCCTTCGCCGAGCAGGGCGCGGTCCTGCTCACCGCGTGTCTGCCCGACCCGGGCGGCACCCTCGGGCTGCCCGGACCTCTCGCCCGGCCACTGGCCCGGCGGCAGCGCGCGGTCAACGCCGTCGTCCACGCGCTCTCCGAGCGTTACGGTGCGGTCCACCTGCACGCCTCGGAGGGCGCCTGGCTGACGGACCGGGCCATGTGGAGCGCGGACCGACTGCACCCCGGCGAACGGGGGCACCGGCAACTGGCCGTGCGCTTCCACGCGCTGCTGGCCGAGGCAGGCCTCGCGACCGGGTCCGCGCCCTCGCCCGAGCCCGACTTCCCGGAGCCCACCACCTCGGCGAGCCTGTGGTGGCTGGCTACCGCGGGCACCGGCTGGGTGGCCCGGCGGTGCACCGACCTGCTCCCGCAACTGCTCACGCTGGCCGCCGACGAGATGCGTCACCGCGCGCGGGGGACGAGCGCCCGCCTCGACCTGCGGGCCTCCGCCGCGGTGTCCGCGGCGCTCGCCGGGCTGTCCGTGGCGGAGCGGCAGCCGGACGCCGCCTGAACGAACCCTGGCCCGCACGTCAGCCGCGGGCACTCGCGGCGGCCGCTTCGCCCGCGTTCCGCCGCCGACGGCGTCACCTTCGGCGTACGGCGACGAAGCGGACCGGAGTTCCGGGTGCCGCCTGGGCCGCGGCCGCCAGGTCGGTCGTGCGGACGACTCCGATCACCGGGTAGCCCCCGGTGGTCGGGTGATCGGCGAGGAAGACCACCGGCCGGCCCGCGGGCGGAACCTGTACGGCACCCAGGACCATGCCCTCGCTCGGCAGCTCACCACTGCGGGCGCGCTCCAGGGCGGGCCCCTCGGTGCGCAGTCCGATGCGGTTGCTCGCCGAGGACACGTGGAACGTCCGCGAGGCGAAGGCACGCAGCGCGTCCGGGGTGAACCAGTCGTCACGTGGGCCGAGCGTCACCCGCAGGACGAGTTCGGCCGGGGGCGCCGGCTGCGGAGCGACGTCCACGCGCGCGTGCGGGACGTGCTCGCGCCCCAGGGGCAGGACGGTGCCGTCCGTGAGCGGCGGGGGACCGAGGCCCGAGAGCAGATCCGTGGACCGGCTGCCGAGGACCGGCTCGACGATGACGCCGCCCGCCACGGCCACATAGGTGCGTACCCCGGTGACGGCCGGTCCGACGTCCAGCACCGCCCCGGCGCGTACCCGCACGGGCGTGCCCCAGGCGGCCGGCCGGCCGTCCACGGTGACCCGGCAGGGCGCGCCGCCGACCGCCAGGGTCATGTCGGAACGCGGCTTGAGGGCGCAGCCGTTGAGCGTCGTCTCCAGGACGGCCGCGTCGACCGGGTTGCCCACCAGCCGGTTGACGAGGGCCGCCGCCGGCGCGTCGAGGGCGCCGGACCGCGGCACGCCGAGGTGCGCGTGTCCGGGGCGGCCCCGGTCCTGCACGGTGGTGAGCGCCCCGGCGCGGACGACGAAGAGTGCGCGGTCGCTCACGAGGTCCCCGCCGACCCCGCCGACCCCACCGGTTTCGCCGACCCCACCGGCACGAAGCGCACGCGCGTGCCCGGCGACAGCAGTGCGGCCGGCACGCGCGTGTGGTCCCACAGCACCGCCTCCGTACTGCCGATCAGCTGCCAGCCACCTGGCGACGTACGCGGGTACACACCCGTGTACGGCCCCGCCAGCGCCACGGAACCGGCCGGTACGGCGGTGCGCGGGGTGGCCCGGCGCGGGACGTCGTAGCGCGAGGGCAGGCCGGTCAGATAGCCGAAGCCGGGCGCGAATCCGCAGAACGCGACCCGGAACTCGGTGGCCGCGTGGACGCGGGCCACCTCCTGTTCCGGGACGCCCCAGTGGGCTGCTACCTCGGCCAGGTCCGGGCCGTCGTAGCGGACCGGGATCTCCACCGCCGCCTGTTCGCGCGGGGGGGCGGGCGGTACGTCGGAGGCGGCCAGCTCGGACGCCAGCCGGCCGGGGTCGGTCAGACCGTCCAGCAGGACCGTGCGGGCCGCCGGCACGATCTCGCGGGCACTGAGCAGGCCCGCCGCGCGCCGCCGCAGCAGCTCCGCGTGCAGGGCCTCGGCCTCCGCGCCCGACGCCATCTCGACGAGCAGGGCATCGTCGCCGACGGGCAGGACACGCACGTTCACGCGAAGGCCTCCACCCGTACGCCCGACTCCTCCAGCCCGCGCCGGACCCGGCGGGCCAGCTCCACCGCGCCGGGCGTGTCGCCGTGCAGGCACAGGGAACGCGCGCGTACCTCGATGGACGATCCCGCGCGGGAGGTGACCCGCCCCAGGCGGGCCAGGCTCAGCGACCGTTCCACGACGGCGTCCGGATCGGTGACGACGGCCCCGGCCTCCCCGCGGGGCACGAGCGTGCCCTCCTCGGTGTACGCGCGGTCCGTGAAGGCCTCCGGGACGGCCGGGAGCCCCGCCCTGCGGGCCAGCTCCAGCAGGCGCGAGCCGGGCAGCCCGAGGACGGGCAGCGCGGCGTCCGCGAGGAGCACTCCCTCGATCACCGCGCCGGCCTGTGTCTCGTCGTGCACGACCCGGTTGTAGAGCGCGCCGTGCGGCTTCACGTACGCCACGCGCGCGCCCGCCGCCCGGGCGAACACCTCCAGGGCGCCGATCTGGTAGGCCACCTCGGCGGCCAGTTCGCCGGACGGCACGTCCATGGCCCGCCGCCCGAACCCCGCCAGGTCCCGGTAGGAGACCTGCGCGCCGATCGTCACGCCCCGCTCGGCCGCCAGCTCGCACACCCGCCGCATGGTGGCCGCGTCCCCGGCGTGGAAGCCACAGGCCACGTTGGCGCTGCTGACGACGGACAGCAGTCGTTCGTCGTCGGTCAGCTGCCAGCGGCCGAAGCCCTCGCCGAGGTCGGCGTTCAGATCGATCGCGGTCGTCGCGGTCATGGTTCCTTCGTATCTCCTTCTCAGGCCACGCGGTACTGCTCGTCGCGGGCGTCGGTGAGGAACATCTGTCCCGGGGCGTGGGTGAGGGCGAACGGCGGGCGCGAGGCCATCACCGCGGCCTGCGGGGTCACACCGCAGGCCCAGAACACCGGGATGTCGTCCGGTTCGGCGTCCACCGGGTCGCCGAAGTCGGGCCGGCCGAGGTCGCCGATGCCCAGTCCCGACGGATCGCCGCAGTGTACGGGGCTGCCGTGCACCGCCGGGAGCAGACTGCTCTCCCGGATGGCCGCCGCGAGGTGCTGCGGCGGCACCGGACGCATGGACACCACCATGGGGCCGTGCAGCCGCCCCGCGGGCCGGCACTGACGGTTCGTCATATACATGGGGACGTTGCGCCCCTGCTCGAGGTGCCGGATCGGGACACCCGCCCCGGACAGCGCCCACTCGAAGGTGAAGCTGCATCCGATCAGGAACGACACGAGGTCGTCACGCCAGTACGCGCGCACGTCCCCCGGTTCGTCCACGAGCTCCCCGTCCGCCCACACCCGGTAGCGCGGCAGGTCGGTGCGCAGGTCGGCGCCCTCGGCCAGGACGGTCGTCCAGGAGCCGGCGTCCGTGACGTCGAGGACGGGACAGGGCTTCGGGTTGCGCTGGCAGAACAGGAGCGTGTCGTACGCCCAGTCCGCGGGCACCGAGATCAGGTTGACCTGTGTGTGGCCCGCCGCGACCCCGGCCGTGGGGCCCGCCAGGCCCGCCCGGAAGCGGGCCCGGGCGGCGGCGGGGCTCCACGCGTGCGCGTGCTCGTCGAGGAGGGTGACGGGACGGTCCTCGGTGAGGGGCGGACGGCCATCCCGCGGGAGGATCGGACGGCGGTCCTGCGTGAGGATCGGACGGTTCACTCCAGTTCCTTCCCACGGGTCTCCGGCAGCCCCAGCAGGGCCACGGCGGCGATCGCGTAGCCGATCGCGCCGAAGACCAGCGCGCCGCCCACGCCCCAGCTGTCGGCCAGGAAGCCGACCGTGGTGGGGAAGACGGCGCCCACGGCGCGGCCGGTGTTGTAGGTGAAGCCCTGTCCCGTGCCGCGCAGGGCGGTCGGGTACAGCTCGCTCAGATAGGACCCGAAGCCGCTGAAGATCGCCGACATACAGAATCCGAGCGGGAAACCGAGCACCAGGAGCACGGTGTCCGCCCCGCTCGGAATGTTGGCGTACGCCAGGACGCACACCGCCGACAGCAGGGCGAACAACCAGATGTTGCGGCGCCGGCCCAGCCGGTCGGTGAGGTAGCCGCCGGTGAGGTAGCCGAGGAAGGCGCCCGAGATCAGGAAGGTCAGATAGCCGCCGGTGCCGACCACCGACAGGCCGCGCTCGGATTTCAGGTACGTCGGCACCCAGGTCGCCAGGGTGTAGTAGCCGCCCTGCACACCGGTGGAGAGCAGGCCCGCGAAGAGCGTCGTCCGTAGCAGCGGTCCCTTGAAGATCGCCGGGAAGGAGCCCTTCTCCGCGCTCTGTTCGCGTGCGGCCGTGGCCTTTGGCGCGTCCTGCACCCGGCGCCGCATCCACACGACGAGCAGCGCGGGCAGGGCGCCGGTCCAGAACATCACGCGCCAGGCCATGTCGTCGCCGAAGAACGAGAAGACCAGCGTGTAGACGAGTGCCGCGAGCCCCCAGCCGACGGCCCAGGAGCTCTGGACCGCGCCCAAAGTGCGGCCCCGGTGCTTCGCGCTCGCGTACTCGGCGACCAGGATCGCGCCGACCGCCCACTCGCCGCCGAAACCGAGGCCCTGGAGGGACCGGAAGACCAGCAGCATCTCGTAGCTGGGTGCGAAGCCGCAGGCGACGGTGAAAACCGCGTACGTGACCACTGTGATCATCAGGGCCCTGACCCGGCCGATCCGGTCGGCCAGAACGCCCGCCACGGCGCCGCCGATCGCGGAGGCGACCAGGGTGACGGTGGTGAACAGGCCGGTCTGGCCGCTGTCCAGACGGAAGTACGCAGCCAGCGCGACCATGCTCAGCGGCAGCGTGAAGTAGTCGTAGGAGTCGAGGGCGTAGCCGCCGAACGCGCCGGCGAAGGCGCGGCGGCCGCGCGGTCCGAGGGCGCGCAGCCAGGCCGGTGCGCCGTCGTCAGGGGCGTGCTCGGCCGTGACGGGGCCAGCGGTCGCGGCCTGCGGTGGAGGGGGAGTGCTCATGAGGCACCTCGCTGAAGAAGGACGGAGGGTGCTGGGAGTGAGCCGTGCCGTACGGGAGGCGGGTCGCCGCTGTGGGGACGGGCGGTGCCATGAAAGGAAGGTAGAGGATCGTTGAACAATCCTTCAATACCCCTGTTGTTCCGTTCTCGTGTCTGCGGTTGAATTCCGGGCATGGCAGAGCAGCTGGCGGGACTGGCCGACGACCGCGCCCTACTGGGCCGTACGAGCACGGCCGAACGGGTTTCGGACATCCTCAGGAGCCGCATCGCCGAGGGCTATTTCCCGCCCGGGACCCGGCTGTCGGAGGACAGCATCGGCGGGGCTCTCGGCGTCTCCCGCAACACGCTGCGCGAGGCGTTCCGGCTGCTCACCCATGAGCGCCTGCTCGTCCACGAGCTGAACCGGGGCGTGTTCGTCCGGGTCCTGACCGTCGAGGACGTCGAGGACATCTACCGCACCCGCGCCCTCGTCGAGTGCGCCGTCGTGCGGGGGCTGGGGGAGTCGCCGTACGAGCTGGAGGGCCTCCGGGCGAGCGTCACCGAGGGACAGGTGGCGGCCGTCGAGAATGACTGGAAAGGGCTGGGCACGGCCAACTTCCACTTCCACCGCGAGCTGGTGACGCTGGCCGGGAGCGCCCGCACCGATGAGCTGATGCGCAGCGTCTTCGCCGAGCTGCGCCTCGCCTTCCACCTCGTCGACGAGCCGCGCCGGCTGCACGAGCCGTACCTCCAGCGCAACCGTCAGATCCTCCAGGCCCTCGAGGCCGGCGACAAGGCAGGGGCCGAGCAACTGCTCACGGTCTACCTCGATGATTCTTCGGCAAAGGTGGTCGAGGTGTACCGACGAAGGGTGGGGGAGGACCGCGCCCTCTAGGGGCGCGGGGCTGTGGCGATGTGCGGCTCCGCCGCGTGGGCGCGACAAGCCCTCACCGGCCCGCAGACGGAACACAGCCGGTGGTCGCCCGCCCGACCGCCGGAGGCGATCCGCGTCGTTTGGGTCGATGTCAGACCGAGGACCTAGTCTGTGCACCGTGACTTCGCCTGCTTCGACGGACCGTGTTCCGCCCCAGCTCAGCGCGGGGCCGCGCCCCGCTGCGGGCCCGGCCGCCGACGAGGGGCTGGCGCGGCGGCTGCGTGCGCTCGCCTGCACCGCGCCGATCCACGACCTCGACGCGCGCAAGGCCAATCTCGCCGGTGAGTACACCGTCTACGGCATGGCGGAGATCGCCCTCGCGGCCATCGACCTCGTCACGCTCAACATGGACTTCGACACCGGCGCCGACCATGAGCAGATAGTGGCCCGCCTCATGCCGCGCATCGCCGCACAGGCCCCGCGCAGGCCCGTCGCCGAGCACGAACGGGTGGCCCGCTGGGTCCTGGAGAACCTGATCAACGTCGGCAGCGTCGACCGCGGCTTCCGCGCCGCGTACGGCACGTTCGCGGCGGACGGTACGTATGTGCGCCGCGACTACGACTTCAAGCTGATCGAGGAGGTCCCCGGCTACGGCGGCGCGGTCTACCTCCGCACGACCGACGAGGCGGTCAACGTCCTCGTCGGCGCCCTCGACACCGATGTCACCAGCGCGCAGATCGCCGCCGAGGTCAAGCTCGAGGTGCTCATCCGGCGCGGCCGTCTCGCCGACGCCCAGCTGGCTGCCGAGCAGGCCCGTTACCGGACCGTGCAGTACTCGGAGACGCTGCGCCGCGCCCTGGAGGCGACCCGGCGCAACGTGCGCGCGGTGGACTGGCTCAACGCCGTGCCCGACATGATCGCCGAGGCCCTCGACCACGTCGCCGACCGCTATCGCCACGAGAACGCGATCCTCACCAACATCCGCAAGGCACGCGACGAGATCGAGGACGCGGAGAACAAGCGGCGCGCCGCCGAACTCGTCGACATCGTCAAGGACTGCATCCGCCGGCACACCCAGTTGCAGTCCCGGCTGCTGGAGGCCGGCCCGCTGTTCCGCGCCGAGCAGGACCGGCAGGCCTTCGCCACGCCCATGACGTCGGCCGGGATAGACCTCTACGGGCACCTCGTCACCCCCGTGCTGCCGTTGCCCCTGGAGCAGGCGGTCCGGGTCACCGACGCGTTCTTCGCCCGCGGGACCGGGTTGCGCACACCCGTGTCGGTGCGGGTGGGTGATCTCGTCGACCTGCTGCTGACGCCGCCGGTGGAGCGGGAGCACCTGGGGGCGGAGATGCCCGAGCCGGACCTCATCGCGACGCCCGACGACAGCCGGTTCAGCGAGGGGCAGCTGGCGATGGCCAAGAAGTTGCTCGATCTCCCGGCGGATGCGCCACGCCGGCTGTCGGGACTCCTCGAGGAGGCGCGGGCCAAGGGCGGCGAGGAACTGGCGTACCTGGTGGCACTGCTGGCCGTGCACGCCGCCAGTCCGGCCGTGGGCACCGCCTACCGCCAGGGTGAGGAGAAACTGCTGTTCGCCGTGGACGACGGGACGGAGCTGGACGACCCGGGGTTCGGCGGGGCCGATCTCATCGTCGGCACCGCCCTGCTGGACGCCGCGGGCATGGCGGCGGACCGTACGGAGGCGGCATGAGCCGGGCCGGAAACCGAATGAACGAGCATGAACACAGCGAGGAGCCGAAACCGTGAGCGAGCACGTCGACCGGAGTGAGCCGGAGGCCGTCGCCGCGCCGGCCTCCTCCGCCGTCACCCCCGCCGACGCCGCCGACGCGGCGCGGCTCGTCGCGTTCGGGCTGCAACCCAAGTTGCAGCCCGCGCGGGACCAGGAGTACGCGGAGCTGCTGCGGCGGTACCGCGAGGATCCGGCGTTCGCGAGGCTCGCCGATGCCGTGGCCGCCGGACTCGGGCTGATCGTGCTGGAGGTCTCCCCGCGCGCGGGGATGGCGGTCACCGCCGCCGAGGACTCGGTGTTCGCCGTGCGGATGGGGGACTACGCGCGTCGTACGTCCGCCGACGGCGGCGACCGGTTCCTGCACGGACTCGCCCACCTCTCCGTCGCCGCGATGGCCTTCCCACGGCCCGAGGACCTTGCCGACGACGGGTACATCGGGCGGGTCAGCGTCAACGGGGTCGACGCCTTCGTGCGCCAGGCCTGCCGCCGGCTGGAGGAGCGGGCGGAGGAGCAGGGCGAGAACACCGACCCCGCAACCGACGCGCCCGGTCTCGAGGCCGCCTGGCGGATCTGGGCGAGACGCAGTTCCACCGGCGCCACCAAGGACGCGCGCAGACTCGCCGGCTCGACGACCGGCATCGTCGGCAAGGCCGTCGCGTTCCTCACCGATTCCGGCTTCCTCCAGCGGACCGGCGACGACAGCGGCGGTACCTACCGGACAACCGCTCGCTATCAGCTCCAGGTGCGCGACATGGCGGGCGCTGCCGCCATGGCCGAACTGCTGGAGCTGGGCGTCGTCCCGGTCACCGACGGCACGCCGACGCTGCTGCCCCCCGAGGAGACCGACGACCTGGACCTGGTGGCCGACGCCGGGCTGCCGTTCCACTCCTGACGCTGCCGAGCCTCCCAGCTCCTGAGCTCCTGAGCTTCCGAATTTCTGAGTATCCGGGCCTTTGGGCCTCGGGGCCTCAGGGCTTCGGAAGCGACTCCCCCCGATCTGCCGAAGACTTACGAGAGTCCGCCATGTACGAGCTGTCCCGGGTCCGCCTCTACTCCATCGGGCCTGCCGGTGCGCGCTACGCCGACACCGTGCTTGACCTGCGGGGCGTGGGCGACATCGTGCCCGACCCCGCCCCCACACAGGCGGAGTTCTTCGCGGAGGAGCCTGTCGGCCCGCCGCGCCGCCCCGCGCCCGCGGGCGTGCTCTTCCTGGAGAACGGCGGCGGCAAGTCCGTCCTGCTCAAGCTGATCTTCTCGGTGATGCTGCCGGGACACCGGAACACCCTCGGCGGGGCCAGCTCCGGCGTGCTGCGCAAGTTCCTGCTCGCCGACGACTGCGGACACGTGGCGCTGGAGTGGCAGCACGTCCTCACCGGTGAGTGCGTGGTCGTCGGCAAGGCGAGCGAGTGGCGCGGGCGGCAGGTGTCCAACGATCCGCGGAAGTTCGCCGAGGCGTGGTACTCGTTCCGGCCCGGGCCCGGGCTGAGCCTGGACAACCTGCCCGTCGCCGAGTCCACCGCCGTACGTCCGCCCGTCGAGGGCGCCTCCGGCGCGCACGGGCGGCGGCGCACCATGAAGGGGTTCCGGGACGCCATCACCGAGGCGGGGAAGGCGTATCCGCATCTGGAGGTGCACTGGGAGGAGATCCACGACCGGTGGATCGAACACCTGGGCGAGCTGGGCCTGGACCCCGAACTCTTCCGCTACCAGCGGGAGATGAACGCCGACGAGGGCGAGGCCGCAGGCCTCTTCGCGGTCAAGAAGGACTCCGACTTCACGGACCTCCTGCTGCGCGCGGTGACCGACACCCGGGACACCGACGGGCTCGCCGACCTGGTCAGCGGCTTCGGCAACAAGCTGGGCCGCCGCGCCGAGCTGATCGCCGAACGGGACTTCACCGCCGGGTCGGTGGACCTGCTCGGGCGGATCGTCGAGGCCGCCGGGGCGCGCGCACGCGCGCGTGACGTCCACGCCGGAGCCGAGCGGCGCACCCGCGCGCTGGCCCGGCGACTGTCCGCGCGGGGCGTGCGGGAGAAGGCGCGAGCAGGCGATCTCGCCCAGCGGGTCACGGCCGCCGCCCACGCCGTCACGCACTCCGAGGCCGCCCGGGAGCGCACAGCGCTGATCGCCGCCGAACTCGCCTACCGCCACGCGTCGTTGGCCCTCGCCGCCGCCGAGAAGTCCGCCGCCGCGCAGAAGCGCGAACTCGCCGACGCCCGCACCCTGCACTCCGCCTGGCAGGCCGCCGAGGCCGTGCTGCGCCACCGCGCCGCCGCCGACCGGGTCGCGCGCGTCTCCGCCGCGATCCAGGAGGCCGAGCGCGACGCCGCTCCCGCGCTCGCCGCCCGCGCCAAGGCCGCCGTCGACCTCGTACGGGTCCTGCACGCGGCCGCAGAGAGGGCCGAGAGCCTCGCGAACGAGGAGGAGGAACGCTCGGCGGCACTCCAGGAGGTCGGCGAGTCCGCGCACCGGGACTCGACGTCCGCGGCCACCGACGCCCAGCGCGCCCGCAGCGAGGTGGGCCACCTGCGCCAGCGTCTCTCCGAGGTCGAGCAGGAGACCGCCGAGGCCGTACGCGCGGGCTGGCTCGACGACAGCGCGCCCGACGCCGACCCCGCCCGGGCGGCTCTCGCCGCCAGCGACGCCGAGAAGACGGCCGTCGCCGCCTGGGACGCCGCGCGCGACGCCTCCCGGCGGGCCTCCGAGCACGCGCGCGAGGCGGCCTCCGCGGAGTCCCGCGCCGAGCTCACCGCGGCCCGGGCCGCCGACGCGGCGACGGCCGCGCAACGGTCGTACGAGGCCGAGCGCCGGCTCGCCGAGTCCCTGGCCGGTGAGGAACGGCTCGCGGAACTGCTCGGGCTGACCGGCGCCGGCACCCGTCCGCGGATCCCGCGGCCACGGCAGGACGGCGATCCGGACGACGGCGCCCTCCTGACCCCCGAGGACCTGGACCGCTGCGCCGACGAGCTGCGCGAGCTCCTCGACGACACCGTCTCCTCCGCCGAACGCCAGCTCTTCGAGCTGCGGACCGCGGCCGCCGACGACTCCCGCATCCTCGGGGCGCTCGGTGACGGCGGACTGCTGCCCCCCGGCCCGGACGTGCTGGCCACCGTCGAGTTCCTCGGCGAGCACGGTATTCCCGCCCTGCCCGGTTGGCGTTACCTCGCGCAGGCCGTCGACCCCGCCGACCACGCGCGCGTGCTCGCCGCCCGGCCCGAACTGGTCGACGGCGTGATCATCACCGACCCCGCCTCCCACGCACGCGCGCGTGAGGCACTCGGTGAGGCCGCGCTGCTGCCCCGTTCGGCCGTGGCCGTCGGTACGGCCGCCGCCCTGCTGGCACCGACCCCGGCGGCGGACCCCGAGAGCGGTGACGTCTTCCTCGTTCCGCCGAACCCGGCCATGCACGACGAGCACGCCGCCGACGCGGAACGGCAGACCCTGCGCGCACGGGCGACCGAGCGGGACGAGGACATCCGTCGGCTCGCGGCGCGACTCGCCAAGGACCGGGAGCTGACCGCCCGGCTGACCTCCTGGCGTACCGGCTGCCCGGCCGGGAGGCTCACCGAGCTGGCGCGGTCCGCGGGGGAGGCGCGCGCGTTCGCCGAGGAGTCCGAGGCCGAGCTGTCCGAGGCACGGACCGTGCGCGCGGAGACCGAGGAGACCGCCGCGGAGGCGGCCCAGGTGCGCGACGAGCGCCAGGAGGCCGCACAGAAGGCCCGGCGCGCCGCCGACGCCCTGGCCGGACTCGCCTTCCGGCTGCGCGAGCGCGCCGGCTGGCAGGTCAAGGTGCGTGAACTCGCCGACGAGGCCGCCGAGTCGGAGGCCCGCGCCCAGACCTGCCTGGAGCGCGCCCGCGCCGCCGACGAGGACCGGCGCGGCGCCCAGCGCGCCGCCGACGACGCCCGCCGCACCGCCCGTGCGCTGCGTGCCGAACGCGCCGAGATCGCCGGCGCCCCCGACGGCGTCCCGCAGGACGACACGGACGCCTCCAAGGCGTCCCTGCCGGCCCTCCGCGAGGCCTACCGGGCGGCGTCCCAGCTGTACGAGAAGGTCGGCGTCGGCGCGGACCTGCGGGCCGAACAGGCCCGCGCGGAGAGCGACGAGAGCGCGGCCCGCGCCGAACTGGACCGGCTCAGCAACAAGGTCCGCACGCGCGCGGAGCAGTTGCTCCAGTCGCCCGACGGCTCCGACGGGCCGTCCCGACAGGCCGCCGCCGCCCGCGCTGAGGAACTGGTGCAGCTCCTGGAGACCCGCGTCTCCACCGCGAGCGAACAGCTCGGACGGCTGCGCGGCGAGGCCGAGCGGCACGCCCCCGAGGACGGCGAGGTCCACACCGAGCTGACCGAGGAGCTCCAGCCGCGCGACGCCGAGCACGCCCAGGCGCTGCTGCGCACGGCGACGGCCGAACTCGCCGCCCGCAGCGAGGCGTTGAACCAGGCACGCGACGCCCACGCCGAACTCCTGGCCGCCCACCGCGCCGCCGAGGACGCGGCCGGCGGCTTCGACGAGATCGCCGCGATGCTCCGGGACCTGCTGCGTGAACACACCTCGGACGAGGACCAGGAGGAGTCGGAGCCCTATCCGGGCACCACTGAGGAGGCCCGCCAGTCGGCCGCCGAGGCCCGCCGCTCACTGCGCGGCTGCGCCGCCGACCTGTCCGCAGCCGACTCCGCCGTCCGCGAGACCGGTGACATCCTCGTACGGCACGCCAACTCCACGCGCTACGAGCAGGTCCGCACCCCGGCCCGCCAGCAGATCCGTGAGCTGCCCGCCGCCGCGCTGCCCGAGCACGCGCAGAAGTGGGCTAACGCCTTCGCGCCCCGGCTGCGCGTCCTGACGGACGAGCTGGAGCAGCTGGAGCGCAACAGGGACTCGATCGTGGACCGGCTCCGCGGACTCGTCGAGTCCGCGCTCGCCACCCTGCGCTCGGCCCAGCGGCTCTCCCGGCTGCCCGAGGGGCTCGGCGAGTGGTCAGGGCAGGAATTCCTGCGCATCCGCTTCGAGGAGCCCGACCAGACCACCCTCACCGAACGGCTCGGCGAGGTCATCGACGAGGCGACCCGGGCGGCCGTGAAGAAGAACTCCGACCTGCGGCGCGACGGCATGTCACTGCTGCTGCGCGGGGTCGGCGCGGCTCTCCAGCCCAAGGGCGTCGCCGTCGAGATCCTCAAGCCGGACGCCGTACTGCGCGCCGAGCGCGTCCCCGTCGGCCAGATGGGCGATGTGTTCTCCGGCGGCCAGCTGCTCACCGCGGCCATCGCCCTGTACTGCACGATGGCGGCGCTGCGGAGCAACGACCGGGGCCGGGACAAGCACCGGTACGCCGGCACCCTGTTCCTCGACAACCCCATCGGGCGCGCCAACGCGACCTATCTGCTGGAGCTCCAGCGCGCGGTCTCGGACGCCCTCGGCGTGCAGCTCCTCTACACCACGGGCCTGTTCGACACGACGGCTCTTGCGGAGTTCCCGCTGGTCATCCGGCTGCGCAACGACGCCGACCTGCGGGCGGGCCTGAAGTACATCAGCGTCGAGGAACACCTCCGGCCAGGTCTGCCGCAGCAGGCCACGGCCGGAGAGGGAGAAGCGGGTCAGGTGCGCAGCGAGATCACGGCGACCCGGATGTACAAACGACCCGGGACGAACGCCGGTTGAGCAAGCGCCCGGTGGATCAAGTCGGTCGGCCGGCTGCCCTCCTGCGCGACCGACCCGTGCGCGACCCAGTCCCTCGAACCGCAGTACCTCGACCCGAGATCCCTCGGCCCTCTCGACCCGCAGCCGCGTGCCGAGAGGGCCGAGGGACCGTCGTCTCCGCGTCGGCCGTTCCCTTCAACAGCGCCGCCCCGACCGCCTCAGAGGTGGGACAGCTGCCCGGTGCCGCCCTGCCTGCGTATCCGTTGCTGCGCGCGCTCGGTGACCCGGATCTGACGTCGGGCCCGGCGGCGCTCGCGTCGCAGCGAACGCGCGGTGCTGCTCGGCGTCGACACCACGCCGTTGCGCTGGTTCCACACCTGACGGGTCACCCAGACGTCCAGCGCGCCCCACGTGGCCAGCACCGTACTGACCACACTGCTGATCACCATGGGGAACGCCAGCCAGGACCCGGCCAGGGTGCACAGGAAGGCGACCATCGCCTGGATCAACGTCACGGCGATGACCAGCACCGCGCGTACGGCCGCCGTGCGCACCGGGTCGGGCATCCGGCGCCGGCGCGCGGGCTCCTCCACCCACAACGGGCGCTGTGCCGCCCGCTCCCGTTCCCTGGCGGACGTACCGCCGGGGCCGGCACCGGCGGACCGCCGGATGCCCTCAGGTGCCGCGTCGACGGCCCCCGAAACCGTCGGGACGCCACGGACGGTCGGTCCGCGCCTGTCCACCGCACTGTCGCGCTGCTCCGCTGTCATGTGCCCCTTCACCGGAATGTCGCGATCCGGTGCCTCGGGATCCCGCAGTGCCGTACCGCGCGTCGCCGCGCCCTCCTCGGGCGCCTCACGCCGCTCCGCCGTGCCCATCACTGTGTCACTCCCCACCGCCAGCAGACCGCTCGCCTCCGGGTCGAAGACCCGGCTCCCCAGTGGCTGCCCGGCTTGCGCTGTTTTACGCCGCCCAGGTGCGGCATACGGCTCGTGTGGCCGATTCCGCCCCCAATTCCCAATGAGTAGGACGGACGACGTGCCCCGAAGATTCCCGAGTTGCGAAAAATTCTGGCCAACTCGTGTGCGTGGCCGACCGGATCCGGCCGGGTCCCGAGGATCGGATCCGGGGCGAGAATCTCCCGCAATACCCGGACAACACACCATCTCCCGCCCTCAGGGCGGAAGTTCAGGTTCCGGACAGCTCTTCGAGTTCACCGCGTGTCGGTAGTAGGCTCGCGCCGTTTGTTGACGCACATGCGTACCCCCTGCCGGTGGGGGTTCGAGCTGGGGGAGGCCATGCGCTTTCGCGGGAAGTCGATCCGCCGGAAGATCGTGGCACTGCTTCTCGTGCCGCTGGTGTCCCTGACCGCCGTCTGGGGCTTCGCCACGGTACTCACGGGACGCGAGGCGAGCCGCCTGTTCACCGTGTCGTCCCTCGTCGAGAAAGTCGGCTATCCGATCGAGGACACCGTCAGGGTCGTCCAGCAGGAACGCCGCCAGACCCTCGTCTACCTCGCCGACCCCCGTGCCGCCGACGCGCTGTCCGCGCTGCGCCGCACCCGGACCGCCACCGACGAAGCACTCGCCGAGATCCGCAGAAACGCCCAGGACCCCGACGTGCGTGACGTCCTGGACCAGGACGACGGGGAGGGCCTGACCGCGGTGCTCGACGCCTTCGACGGCGTCGACTCCCTGCGCCGTGGCGTCGAGGAGGGCACCGTCACCCGCGCGCAGGCCCTCGACCTCTACACCCAGCTGATCGACCCCTGTTACCGCCTGCTGGTCAAGATGGACGTCGTCGACAGCGTGGAGATGGACAAGCAGTACCGAGCACTCGTCAGCGTCGCCCGCGCGCGTGAACTGTTCTCCCAGGAGGACGCGTTGCTCGGCTCCGCCCTGGTCGTCGGCCGGCTCAGCCGCGAGGAGATCCGCGACGTCTCCGACCTCGAGGCCCAGCGGGAGGTGGTCTACGACGTCAGCCTCGCCCAGCTGCCCACCGCGGAGCGCGAACGCTACGAGAGCTTCTGGAAGAACGCCACCACCGCCCCGCTGCGGACCGTCGAACAGGCCGTCGTCGCCACCACACCCGGCGGCATGCCGCGGGGCGTCACCGCCAAAAACTGGGACACCGCGGCCGGTAACGTCCTCCAGGAGCTCGGCACCCTGGACGAGCAGGCCAACGACCGCTACCAGGACCGCGTCCGCCCGGTGGCGATCGCGGTCATCGTCAAGGCGGTCGTCGCCGGAGTCTTCGGACTGGTCGCCCTGCTGCTCTCCCTCGTCCTGTCCGTGCGGATCGGCCGAGGCCTGATCCGCGACCTGCGCCAGCTCCGGCTGGAGGCCTACGAGGCGTCCGGTGTGCGGCTGCCCAGTGTGATGCGCCGGCTGTCCGCGGGCGAACAGGTCGACGTGGAGACCGAGGTACCGCGGCTGGAGTACGACAAGAACGAGATGGGCGAGGTCGGCCAGGCCCTCAACACCCTTCAGCGTGCCGCGGTCGAGGCCGCCGTGAAACAGGCCGAACTGCGCTCCGGGGTCTCCGAGGTCTTCGTCAACCTCGCCCGCCGCAGCCAGGTCCTGCTGCACAAGCAGTTGACCCTCCTCGACACGATGGAGCGCCGCACCGAGGACACCGAGGAACTCGCCGACCTCTTCCGCCTCGACCACCTCACCACCCGGATGCGCCGGCACGCCGAGGGTCTGGTGATCCTCTCGGGCGCGGCCCCTTCCCGGCAGTGGCGCAGGCCCGTGCAGCTCATGGACATCGTGCGCGCCGCGGTCGCCGAGGTGGAGGACTACGAACGCATCGAGGTCCGCCGGCTGCCGCGCCTCGCCGCCACCGGCCCGGCCGTCGCCGACCTCACCCACCTGGTGGCCGAACTCCTGGAGAACGCCACGGTGTTCTCCCCGCCGCACACCGCGGTCCAGGTGTTCGGCGACCGGGTCGCCAACGGTTTCACCCTCGAGATCCACGACCGGGGCCTCGGCATGGCGCCCGAAGCTCTCCTGGAAGCCAACCTCCGGCTGGCCGAGACGCCGGAGTTCGAGCTCTCCGACACCGATCGCCTCGGCCTGTTCGTGGTCAGCCGGCTCGCCCAGCGGCAGAACGTCCGCGTCTCCCTGCAGCCCTCGCCGTACGGGGGGACGACGGCCATCGTCCTCATCCCCGACGCCCTGCTGACCGACGACGTCCCCGACACCAACGGCATCGGCTTCCGGCTCGACCGCCCCCGGCCCCCGAAGGAGGCCGAGTCCGCGCAGACCCGCAGGACCGCCCTCTCGCCGGCCTCGGCGCAGCTTCCCGGCGTGCCCGCGTCGCTGCTCGACGGTCCGGTCGAGCTGGAGGCCCCCGTCGACCTGGACGTCCTCAGCGACTTCCCGGCCGTCCTGGACGAGGACGACGAGCGCGGTGGCCTGTTCCTCCCGCGGCACTCCCTCGTCCGCGCCGAGGACGAGCCGGCCCCGAGCGCCGCCGACCAGCACCACAGACTCCCCGACAACCCCGGCGAACCCCAGGGGTCCCTCGCCGACGACCCGGCCGGCTCCGTACCGCTGCCGCCCGGTCGTCACATGCCCAAGCTGGTCAGCTCGCACGGCCGCCCGGTCCCGGAACAGCGTCCCCGGCGCACCGGGACGGACCCGGAGCCCCCGGCCAGGCCCGGCCCCCGCCGGGTGGAGAGCGAAGGCCCGGCGCCTCTGCCGTCGCGCCGCCGCGGCACGACGGCACAGATCCCCCGCAGCGGAGGCACCACCGAGCGCCCCGTGCTGCCGGAGCGCCCGGGCAGCGGCACGGAAGAGCCGTCCCGGCCCCCCACGCTTCCCCAGCGCACCCGACAGGCCACGGCCCGGCCCGGTGGTCCCGACGGCTCGCCCGAGCGCGTCGGCACCCCGGCCGCCACGACCGATGACACCCCGTTCGGCGCGACAGGCGGCAGCGCGTCCGACCGGATCGGCGGCTCCGCGCGGGGCGCCGACCCGGGGAGTAGCGCCCGCACCCGGGGAATCGCGCCTCATGACACCGGCTCAGGCACAGGTGCGCTGCCGCGGCGGGTACGCCAGGCCAACCTGGCCCCGCAACTGAGACAGGGCCCGGCCCCGCGTACCGAGGACCGGGCGGACCCGGCGGACCGGGACGCCGACGAGGTACGCAGCCGTATGGCCTCGCTCCAGCGCGGCTGGCAGCGCGGCCGCGTAGAGAACGCCGCGGGCGACGACGCCCACAGCGGCGCAGCACCACAGGGAACGACAAAGGGGGACGGTCGATGACCGCACCGAAGGCGACCGGCCACAGCACCACCAACAACGGCGAGCTGAACTGGCTCCTCGACGAACTCGTCGACCGTGTCGCCAGCATCCGCAAGGCCGTCGTCCTCTCCGGCGACGGCCTGGCGACGGGCGTGTCCAGGGACCTGACCCGGGAGGACGGCGAGCATCTGGCCGCCGTCGCCTCCGGCTTCCACAGCCTCGCCAAGGGCGTCGGCCGCCACTTCGAGGCAGGCAGCGTCCGCCAGACCGTCGTCGAGCTCGACGACGCCTTCCTGTTCGTCACGGCCGCCGGTGACGGCAGCTGCCTCGCCGTCCTGTCGGACGCCGACTCGGACGTGGGGCTCGTGGCGTACGAGATGACGCTCCTCGTCAAGCGGGTCGGCGTACACCTGGGCTCCACCCCGCGCACCGATCTGCCCTCGGGCGGGTAGTGGGATGGCATGAGCACAGACGGTCAGGGAAGAAGTCACTGGTTCGACGACGAGGCCGGACCGGTCGTCCGTCCGTACGCCATGACGCGCGGCCGCACCACCAGTGCGGTCCAGCACCGCCTCGATCTGATCGCGCTGGTCGTCGCCGAGCCCCACGCCGAGGACGCGGAGACGGACCCCTCGCTGTCCCCGGAACACCTGGACATCGTCGGTCTGTGCCGGCAAGCACCGCAGTCGGTCGCCGAACTCGCCGCTGAACTCAATCTGCCCATCGGAGTGGTACGGGTCCTCGTCGGCGACCTCGTGGACACCGAGTTCGTTCATGTGAACCGGCCGGTGCCTCCTGCCGAGCTGCCGGACGAAGGCATTCTGCGCGATGTGATCAGCGGCCTCCGAGCGCTGTGAGCAGTGCGGAAGCGAGGTGATGACGTGACCGGCCGGCAGTTCGGGGTGGATTGGGGCGGCGCCCCGGCCGACATCGTCGCGCGCCGCCCGGGCGGCCGACCGGTGACGCGCGGATCGCCGACGGAGAACCCGGCGCGGTACGCCGACCCGGCGGTCGCCGTCGTCCGCGCACCCGTCGAGGACGCGCGGCCCCCCGTCGACACGGTCCGCACCGGCACGACGGTCGCGACCACCGCCTTCTTGCCCGCGAGGGGGAGCGCACTCCGCTCGCCCCGCACTCCCCAGTCAAGTCGTCAAGCAGGAGAAGAGATCAATGATCTTCGGGCGTTCTGAGCGCGGCAAGCCCCCGGTCGAGCCCGTCACGCTCAAGATCCTGGTGGCCGGCGGTTTCGGCGTGGGCAAGACCACCCTCGTCGGAGCCGTCAGCGAGATCAGGCCGCTGCGTACCGAGGAGTACCTCACCGAAGCCGGTCGCCCGGTCGACGACACGACCGGCGTCGAAGGCAAGCACACCACCACCGTCGCCATGGACTTCGGGCGCATCACACTGCGCGAGGACCTGGTCCTCTACCTGTTCGGGACGCCCGGCCAGGAGCGGTTCTGGTTCATGTGGGACGAGCTCTCCGAGGGCGCGCTCGGCGCCGTCGTGCTGGCAGACACCCGACGGCTGGAGGACTGCTTCGCCGCAGTCGACTACTTCGAACGGCGCTCCATACCCTTCCTCATCGCCGTGAACTGCTTCGAAGGTTCAGCCCGTTACCCGGAGGAGGACGTGCGCGGTGCCCTCGACCTCGATGACGGCATTCCGGTGGTGCTGTGCGACGCCCGCGACCGGAGATCGGTCAGGGACGTTCTGGTCGGCGTGGTCCAGCACGCGATGGACTTCGGGGCCGAGCGTCGCCAGACGGTCACCACCTGAGCCGTCCGGACGGGCACGGCCCGTACCCCCGCCGACCGGGGTACGAGCCGTGGCGCAATGGGAGGCACACGCGTGGGGCACGAGGAGACGAGGAGACGAGGCCACGAGGAGAGGCCGGCCACGCGCGCGTGCCGCGGTTCAGCAGCGCGCGCGTACTAGCCTTCGCCGTCCTCCAGCCAACCGAAGCTCTTCTCCACGGCCTTGCGCCAGTTGCGGTACTCCCGGTCACGCACCGACGCGTCCATCGCCGGAGTCCACTCGACGTCCTTCTGCCAGTGCGACGTGAGCTCGTCGAGGTCGTTCCACACGCCGACCGCGAGCCCTGCGGCATAGGCCGCGCCCAGGCAGGTCGTCTCCGAGACCCGCGGCCGGATCACGGGCACGCCGAGCACATCCGCCTGATGCTGCATCAGCAGGTTGTTCTTCGTCATGCCCCCGTCCACCTTCAGGGTCGTGATCTGCACCCCGGAGTCCTGGAACATCGCGTCCACGACCTCGCGCGTCTGCCAGCTCGTCGCCTCGAGCACCGCCCGCGCGAGATGCCCCTTGGTCACGTAGCGGGTGAGGCCGGTGACGACACCACGCGCGTCGGAGCGCCAGTAGGGCGCGAACAGCCCCGAGAAAGCGGGGACGATGTAAGCGCCGCCGTTGTCGTCGACGCTCGCCGCAAGGCTCTCGATCTCGTCAGCCGTACGGATGATGCCGAGCTGATCCCGGAACCACTGCACGAGCGCACCGGTGACGGCGATCGACCCCTCCAGGCAGTACACGGGCGCGTCACTGCCGATCTTGTAGCCCACCGTCGTCAGCAGCCCGTTCTTCGACGGCACCGGCCGGTTGCCGGTGTTCAGCAGGAGGAAACTGCCCGTCCCGTACGTGTTCTTCGCCGTGCCCACCTCGTAGCAGGCCTGGCCGAACACCGCCGCCTGCTGGTCGCCCAGCGCCGAAGCGACCGGCACGCCGGCGAGTTGGCCCACGGCCGTGCCGTACACCTCGGCGGAGGACCTGATCTCCGGCAGCACCGCCTCCGGCAGGCCCATGGCGGACAGGATGGAGGCGTCCCACTGGAGGGTCTCCAGGTTCATCAGCATGGTGCGTCCGGCATTGGTGACGTCGGTGACGTGCCGGCCGCCGTCGGTGCCACCGGTGAGATTCCAGATGAGCCAGGAGTCGATGGTGCCGAAGGCGATCTCGCCGCGCTCGGCGCGCACCCGGAGCCCCGGCACGTTGTCGAGCAGCCAGGCCGCCTTGGGCCCGGAGAAGTAGCTCGCCAACGGCAGCCCGGTCTGCTCCCGGAAGCGGTCCGGTCCGTCGGAGCCCCCCAGCCGACCGCAGAGTGCCGCGGTGCGGGTGTCCTGCCACACGATCGCGTTGTGCACAGGCTTGCCGGTGGCGCGGTCCCACAGCACGGTCGTCTCGCGCTGGTTGGTGATCCCGAGGGCGCTGATCCGGTCGGCGCGCAGTCCGGCCTTCGCGATCGCCCCGGCGACCACGGCCTGCACCTTGGACCAGATCTCGGTGGCGTCGTGTTCCACCCAGCCCGGCTTGGGGAAGATCTGGCGGTGCTCACGCTGATCGACGGCGACGATCGCGCCGTTCCGGTCGAAGATGATGCAGCGGCTGGAGGTGGTGCCCTGGTCGATCGCGGCGACGTACTTCTCGGCGTTGTCCGTCATGGCTACCCCTTGGGCTGGTCAGAAGACTGCGCTGATGACTGCGGCGGTGAGGGAGACGGTGGCGCGGGCGCCCGCGCCGCACAGGATGAGGATCGCGGTCCCGACGACCTCGCCGACGAACATGTAGCCGTTGCTCATGGCGGCTCCTGGGCCCGGTGCGGGGCGGACCGACCCCGGTGCGCCGTGCAAGGACGTGGTTCCCATGGCCGTTCCGGCGATGGCAGGGAGATCCGCGCCCCACCCCGGCCTCCGTGACGAGCGTGCCGTCGTGGCCGAACCGCCCGTGGGGGAGCGGGCCTTCCGTCGGGAGCCCGTACGGCGCATGCCTGGACACGCCGAGAATGTACGGCGATGTCGGCCGACACCGGGAAGTGTTCACCGGCACCAAGGGAGCGTCAAGGAGGCCGACGGCAACGGTTGGGAGCGCGGGCAGCGGCTCGCGCGCTCAGGCTTCCGGGACGTACACCTCGGGTCCCGCCCGTCGGTCCCCGCGTCCTTGCCGCCCTGGAGCCGCTCAGTGGCCGCTCTCGCGCACTGCCGGCTCCCCAGGGCCCCCGGGGGACCTCCCAGGCGGCCCGGAGCGCCCGTCAAGTCCGGGGAGACCCCCAGGCGGCCCGGAGCGCCCGTCAGCGGTTCCAGCAGCCCGCGCACCCGGCCCGCCGACGGGTGGGCGCAGCCGCCGGACGGTCGTCCTGAACGGCTGCCCCATCCCGTTTCGCTGCGGCCGAGCCGTTCAGCCACCCGCCCACCCGCCGACGGCAGGTCAGCCCACCCCCGGCTCAGCCCCCACCGCTCCTACCGCCCCCGTTCCCGCGGGGGCCATGGGCGGGGACCCCCGCCGGATCTCGTATCCGGTCAGTCCCGCGTGTCCGACCACCCAGCTCGCCCCTCGCAGTGACTTCGCGACCTTCTTGAGAGGCGCCAGACACGACGCCGCCTGACGGTGATCGGTCACGCTGCCCGGTCGGCTCAGGACCGTGGCCAGCGACAGTGTCACCGGGTACCCGCCCGCCGACCAAGGCGTGTCCAGTACGGAGACGGCCAGCGGCTCCAGGGCCTCAGGATCGGCCAGCACCAGGAAGTCGTCTCCGCCGATGTGCCCCACGCGCGTGTTCCCCGACGCCGTCATCTGCAGTGCCCGTCCCACCGAGCGGATCAGCTCGTCACCCGCCGCGAACCCGGCCCCGTCGTTGACCTGTTTGAAGTGGTCGATGTCCAGCCAACTCAGCGCGAACATGCGTCCCTCCGCGATCCGCCGGTCCACCTCCGCGGTGATCGCGTCCGAACCGGGCAGCCGCGTCAGCGGATTCAGACCGGCCGCCTCCTCGACCCGGCTCTCCGCCAGCGCCCGTACGAGGTCCGCCAGCCGGACCACGCCCACGCAGCGCCCGTTGTGGTCGACGACCGCGACATCGTCCGAGGTGCGGTCCCGGTCGCCGACCGCGACCACGTCGAGCACCTCCCACGCCGTCGCGTCGACGCCCACCGTCCGCGGCGGGTCACCGAGCTTGGCCGCCGGACGGTCCGCGTACAGGGCATGGCCGTAGCGCCCCGACAGCGACAGCAGGAATCGCGAACGGTGCACCGATCGCACCGGGACCCCCGCACGGTCCACTAGCAGCACCCCGGACACGTCCGGGGAGCCGGTCAGCAGTGCCCGCACCTGACCGGCGGAGGCAGTGGCGGGCAGCAGCGCGGCCGGCCGGACGAACTCCCTTACCGACGGCCCCGACCGGGGCGCCGACCCGACGCCGGACCCGAGGGGCGGCACGTACACGTCTGCGGCGGGCAATCGGCTCGGCGGCGCGAAGAGCATGCCCTGTGCCAGCTGCGCCCCGGCCGACAGCGCGGCCGCACACTGGAGTTCGGTCTCCACGCCCTCGACGACCAGAAGCGCCCCCAACTCGTCGCACAGGGTCCGCATCGCCCGTACCGCCGCGGGCCGTGCCAGGAGCGAGGCGTCCAGCTTGACCAGGTCCGGCGCCATGTCGACGAGCAGCCGCAGGGGTGCGTCCCCGTCCCCGACCCCGTCCGCGCTGATCCGGAAGCCCTGGCCCCGCAGTGCGGCCAGCGCCTCGAGCAGCGCGGGCTGCGGAACGTGCGTGTAGGGCGGTACGACGTCGAGCGTCACCTCCCACGGCAACCGCCCCGCCTCGCGCACGGCGTCGTGCAGCGGGGTGAGCCCACCGAGGTCGGCCAGAGTGCCTGCGAACACGTTCACGTGAAGGGGCAGCAGTGTCTCCCTGCGGGCCGCCGCGCGAACCGCCTGCACGGCCAGGCGGCCGTCGAGTCCGGGATCCCGTCGGGCCTGCGCCAAGATGTCGCCGGCCTCCGGGCGGGCGAGTATCTCCAGTCCCGCGACCCCTCCCGTGGTCAGGTTGACCACCGGCTGGAAGGCAAAGCGGAGAGTGTCCGTCCAGGAGTGCACGGGAGCATGATTGCGCTGCCGGCCTGCGCCCAGGCGCAGTTCACGAGACGTTCACACAGGATTCCGTGGTGATCACAGAGGGTGAGATCGCTCGGTCGGGGCGCGTGGCAGGGAGCCGTCCGGGGCCCCTCACCGCACCGCGACCACCGCCGAACCATGCCCGAACAGCCCCTGGTTGGCCGTGACGGCCACGCGCGCGTCCGCGATCTGGCGATCGCCCGCCTGTCCCCGCAACTGCCAGGTGACCTCACAGACCTGGGCGATCGCCTGCGCGGGCACCGCCTCTCCGAAGGAGGCCAGGCCACCGCTCGTGTTCACCGGTATACGGCCGCCCGGTGCCGTGGCGCCCTCCCGCAGCAACTTGGCGGCCTCACCTTCGCCGCACAGCCCCAGATCCTCGTACCATTGCAGCTCCAGGGCGGTGGACAGGTCGTAGACCTCGGCGAGGGACAGGTCGTCGGGCCCGATGCCCGCCTCCTCGTAGGCGGCGCGCGCGATCGAAGCCCTGAAGGGCTCACCGGCCGGCTCCCCCGCCACCGCGGAATCGGTCGCGATGTCCGGCAGATCCAGCACCGTGTTGGGGTAGCGGGGCGTCACGGTGGACACGGCCCTGATCCGTACCGGCTGCGCCACCCCGTGCCGCCGGGCGAACTCCATGCTGGACAGCACCAGGGCCGCGCCGCCGTCCGACGTCGCGCAGATGTCCAGCAGTCGCAGCGGATCGGCGACCACCGCGGAGGCGGCTACCTCCTCCGCCGTGACCCGCCTGCGGTAGCGCGCGTTCGGATTCAGCGCGCCCATGGCGGAGTTCTTCACCTTGACCTGGGCGAAGTCCTCAGGCGTGTCCCCGTGCACAGCCATGCGCCTGCGTGCGTACAGCCCGAAGTACGTCGGATTGGTCGCGCCGAGCACCCGGAACCGCAGCCAGTCCGGGTCGTCCGGCCGGTCTCCGCCCGCGGGCCGGAAGAAGCCCTTGGGGGCGGCGTCGGCCCCCACCACGAGCACCACGTCCGCCAGGCCCGCGAGGATCTGGGCCCGGGCCGTGGCGACCGCCTGGGCGCCCGACGCGCACGCCGCGTACACACTCGAGACCCGGGCGCCCTGCCACCCCAGCGCCTTGGCGAACGTCGCCCCGGCCACATATCCCGGATAGCCGCCTCGCACCGTGTCCGCGCCCACGATCGAACCGACGTCCCGCCAGTCCACACCGGCGTCCGCGAGGGCCGCGCGCGCCGCCTTCAGGCCGTACTCGACGAAGCCGCGCCCCCACTTGCCCCACGGATGCATCCCCGCGCCGAGCACCGCCACCTCTGCCGTCATCCCGCCACCCCCGTGGGCCGCCATCGCCAGACCGTCCAGGTCGTCTCTGCGTCCTCGTCGAGCACGCCCGGGACGACCTCCACCTCCATGCCCACCGTCAGATCGGCGACGGTGACCCCGGGAACCGCCTGTCCGAGCACCACGATCCGCTCGGACTCCAGCTCCACAGCGATCAACGCGTACGGCTCCCACGGAAGTTCCGGATCAGTCACATAGGGTGACGGAGGCCGGTACCGGCTGTCCGTGTACGACCAGACGCGCCCACGCCGCGAAAGCGGGACCTCCGCCGGCTCGCCGCCCTGGCAGCCGGGGTTGCGGCAGTACGTGTCCTCGCGCGGGAAGAAGACCGACCCGCACGCGGAGCAGCGCGTGCCGAGCAGTCTGAAGTCGTCCCCCTCCCCGACGAACCATCCCGTGACCACAGGTGTGCGTGTGCGTGACAAGGTGCCTCCCGGCAGATATCTGACGGAACGTCAGAAGTGTGTCACGCGCGTGCCGAATTGGGCAGGGCAGGAGACATGACACGACTCTCCTGCGCGGTACGCGGTGTCGTTGCCCTACTGGTCGCCCTGCTGACCGTGACGGCCACCGCCGCCGCCGCACGCGCCCGCACCGATCCCCGGGCCCCCACGGACTTCGTGACGCTGGGGACCGTGGACCCGACGATCCTTCAGGAGATGCGCTACTTCACCCAGCACAACTTCGTCGGCGAGCGCGTGGACGGCTACCAGCAGCCCATCTGCATCCTCACCCGGCCGGCCGCCGAAGCCCTGCACAGGGCCCAGACGAAACTGCTGAGCCAGGGCTACACGCTCAAGATGTACGACTGCTACCGCCCGCAGCGCGCCGTGAACCACTTCGTCCGCTGGGCCGAGGACCTGAACGACCAGTCGATGAAAGGGGAGTTCTACCCGAACGTCGACAAGACCCGGCTCTTCGAGGACGGTTACATCGCCGAGAAGTCCGGCCACAGCCGCGGATCGACCATGGACCTCACCATCGTGAAGCTCCCGGCCACGCCGACCCGGCCCTATGTGCCCGGTGAGCCTCTCGTCCCGTGCTACGCGCCTCAACAGCAGCGCTTCCCCGACAACTCGGTCGACATGGGCACCGGGTTCGACTGCTTCGACACCCTGGCCCACACCCTGGACCCGCGCATCCAGGGGCAGCAGCACGCCAACCGGATGCTCCTCAAAGACACCCTGGAAGCCCTCGGCTTCGTGAACCTCCCAGAGGAGTGGTGGCACTACACCTTCAAGCCGGAGCCCCACCCCGACACCTACTTCGACTTCCCCGTCTCCGTCAAGTCCGTCGCCCAGGGGTGGTGAGCCGCCTCCGTACGACGCCCTCCCCAAGATCGGATACGCTCCGCCGCGTGTCCGAAAATCTGCACTCCACTTCGAACTCCGCGCGCGACTCCCACTGTTCGAGTTGCGGAGCGCCCTACGGGGAGGGCGTCACCAGCTGGCCCCGCACCTGCCCGGCCTGCGCCACCGTGGCGTACCGCAACCCGCTGCCGGTCGCCGTCGCGCTCCAGCCCGTGTACGACGCCAAGGGCACCGCCCTGGTCGTCATCACCCGAACCATCGCCCCCGCGCGCGGGGGCATCGCACTGCCCGGCGGCTACATCGACAACCGTGAGGACTGGCGCCAGGCCGTCGTCCGCGAGCTCAGGGAAGAGACCGGGATCGACGCCGCCGCCCGCGACGTGCGGCTGGCCGACGCCATGAGCTCCCCCGACGGCCACCTGTTGCTGTTCGGGCTCCTGCCGGAGCGACCCGCCGACCGCCTCCCCGCGACCGTCCCCACGGACGAGACCGAGGGCTGGCATCTTCTCCACCGCCCGGAGGAGCTCGCCTTCCCCCTGCACACGCACGCCGTGCGAGCGTTCTTCGAGGGCCGCTACATCTGAACTCACCCCTCGTCGAGCCCGCGTACGCGCACCGGGTGGGACGGCACGTGCACGCCGTCCTCCCCCTCCCGCTCGACGACGAGCCGCGAACCCTCCCAACGGGCGACGTACCGCTCGATCTCCGGCTCCTCCCAGCCCTCGCCCGCGTCCGGCACGACCACGCCGCCGCCCGTCCGCCCCCGAACCGGAGCCCACACCTCGAGCTCCAGCCGCCCGTCGTCTCCCCGCACAGGGATGACGGCGCCCGCCCGCGCGAGCACCGGGATGCGCGACAACGGGGCATCCACGAGCACCTGTCCCGGCCCCTGGTACGCCCGCCCCGTCGCCGTGTCGTACCAGCGCCCCCGTGGCAACTGCACCGCCCGCCGGTCCAGGCCCGGGTCGAGCACCGGCGCCACCAGGAGGCAGTCGCCCAGCAGGAAGACGTCCTCACAGTCGCGCAATGCCCGGTTGCCGGGCGCTCCCCACCACACCGGGCGCACATAAGGGGCACCGGTACGGCGGGCCAGATGCGCCAGCGTCACGAAGTACGGCAGCAGCCGCCGACGCTCGACGAGCGCCACGCGCGCGTGCTCGAGCACCTCGGGACCGAACTCCCACGGCTCCCGGCGCCCCGCGCGCATACCCGCGTGCGTGCGGAACAGCGGCAGGTAGGCGCCCAGCTGAAACCAGCGCAGATACAGCTCGGGCGAAGGACTGCCGTCGGAGCCCCCCACGTCCGGACCCGAGTACGGCACACCGCACAGCCCCAGCCCCAGCACCAGGGACAGCGAGGCCCGCAGTCCCGGCCAGCCCGTGGCGACGTTGCCGGACCAAGTGCCGCCGTAGCGCTGCAGGCCCGCCCAGCCGGACCGCGAGAAGACGAACGGACGCTCGTCCGGAACCAGCTCCCGCAACCCCTCGTAGGCCGCCCAGGCCATGCACAGGCCATACACGTTGTGCGCCTCGCGGTGATCACCGCCGCGCCCCTCCAGGGCGTGCCGGGCCGACCGGGGCAACGTCGGTTCCCCGAAGGCGGCGAACACCGTCGGTTCGTTCATGTCGTGCCAGAAGCCGGCGAAACCATGCGCGATCCGCTCGGCATGGAGACCTCCCCACCACTGCCGCACACGCGGGTGCGTGAAGTCCGGGAGAACGACCTCTCCCGGCCACCCCACTGCCTCGACGAGCCGCCCCGACGCGTCCCGCACGAACGCGTCCTCGACGAGCCCACCGTCGTACACGGCGTTGCCCGGGATGGCCTTGACCGCCGGTTCGACGACCGAAACCAGCCGTATCCCGTCCCGGCGCAGTTCCTCGGCGAGCACCGCCGGCTTGGGGAAGCGCTCCTGGTCGACGGTGAACACCTGGTGCTCGTCGTAGTGGTCGATGTCCAGGTGAACGGCGTCGAGCGGCAGGCCGTGCTCGTGATAGCCCGCCACGATCCGGCGCACCTCCGCCTCGCTGCCGAAACCCCGGCGCGCGTGCTGGTGACCGAGCGCCCAGGCGGGCGGCAGCGCGGGCGCCCCGGTGAGCGAGGCCCAGGCGAGCAGCACGCGCGCGGGAGTGCCCACCACCACCCAGCAGCGCAACGGACCTCCGTCGATCCGCATCTCGCACGCCCCGGACCGGTCGTGCCCGGAGCCGGCCCCCTCCTCGCCCTCCCGCAGCGTCACAGTGCCGTCCCACGAGGTGTCGTGGAACACCAGGTGAGTGGCCGCGTCGGCGACCACCAGCTGTACCGGCATCGTGAGATACAGCGGGTCGTCCCCACGGCCGAACGCGCGCCCGGGATCCGTGTTCCACAGCCGGTACGCGCCGTCGCGCAGCCGCGGCCCGGACGCTCGCCCGCCGAGACCGAAGAAGCGCGCGTCCGCCGCCACCTCCGAACGCTGCATCCATCGGGCCGGCCCGCCCCCCAGCGGCTCCCACCACCGGGGCGGCAGATCACGGCGCAACACGACACCCCCCGGCGTGCACACCTCGATGGCACCGTGCCGGGAGACCACGACCGTCACCCGCTCGGCGACGACCCGCCACCCGCCGTCCTTGTCGGGCTCCAGCACCGCTCGCGTATCCGGCTCCGGACAGCGGCCGGCCAACGCGTACGACGGTTCGGGCTCGGCACCGTCCCATCCCCAGAACACCGCGCCGTTCACGGCGACGCGGATCCTCAGCTCCGAGCGGGTGAACCGCAGCGTCCCACCGCCGGGCTCCGACTCCACCTCCTGCACCGGACCAGGCACCCGCGCGCGCTCCGGGCCGCGCGCCGGCAGCCCGGCGGCGTCGGCGCGGCTCCTGCGCCACGCGGCCCGCACGGTCCGCAACCCCTGGGCAGTTCCCGCGGAACCGACCGCCTTCATCGAACGCACCAGGTCACGACCGTCCATGCTGTTCACCCTGTCACTGACCGTGCTCCGCGCGCGGCTCGTTCAACTGCCGTTCACCTGTGGTGGCCCCACATCTTCACGACACTGGACTGTGGGGAGCCCACCCTGGTGCAGAAGTCGATCACATGGCATCGTCCGTGTCAGCCGCGTCACGCGCACCACCCCCGCTCGTGCGCGGTCGACGCACACGACGCGCACAGTCCGGGAGCCGCCCCATGACGACCGTGAACCACGAGCCGCTCTGGCGGCCGGATCCGCAGCGGATCGCCCAGGCCCAGATCACGAAGTTCCATACCTGGGCCGCCGAGCAGCACGGAGCCCCCTCCCAAGGCGGCTATCCGGCGCTGCACCGCTGGTCCGTGGACGAGCTGGAGACGTTCTGGAAGGCCGTCACGGAGTGGTTCGACGTACGGTTCTCGACGCCCTACGCGCGCGTACTGGGCGACCGCTCCATGCCTGGGGCCCAGTGGTTCCCCGGGGCGACGCTGAACTACGCCGAGCACGCCCTGCGCGCGGCTGCCACCCGACCGGCCGAACCGGCCCTGCTCTACGTCGACGAGACCCATGAACCCAGCCCCGTCACCTGGTCCGACCTGCGCCGCCAGGTCGGTTCACTGGCCGGTGAACTGCGCGCCCTCGGCGTCCGCCCCGGAGACCGGGTCAGCGGCTACCTCCCGAACATCCCCCAGGCCGTCGTAGCCCTCCTCGCGACAGCCGCCGTGGGTGGTGTCTGGACCTCCTGTGCACCCGACTTCGGCGCCCGCAGCGTCCTCGACCGCTTCCAGCAGGTCGAACCCGTCGTCCTGTTCACAGTCGACGGCTACCGCTACGGCGGCAAGGAACACGACCGGCGTGACGTCGTCGCCGAACTCCGCGCCGAACTGCCCACCCTGCGCGCCGTCGTCCACATCCCGCTGCTGGGTACGGAACCGCCCCGGGGAGCCCTGCAATGGTCGGCCCTGACAGCCGCGGACGAGGAACCCGTGTTCGAACAGGTTCCCTTCGACCACCCTCTCTGGGTGCTCTACTCCTCGGGTACGACAGGTCTGCCCAAGGCCATCGTCCAGTCCCAGGGCGGCATTCTCGTCGAGCACCTCAAACAGCTCGGCCTGCACTGCGACCTGGGCCCCGAGGACCGCTTCTTCTGGTACACCTCCACCGGCTGGATGATGTGGAACTTCCTCGTCTCCGGCCTCCTGACCGGCACCACGATCGTCCTCTACGACGGCAGCCCCGGCCATCCCGACACAGGCGCCCAATGGCGCATCGCGGAACGGACCGGCGCCACCCTCTACGGCACCTCGGCCGCCTACGTCATGGCCTGCCGCAAGGCAGAGGTGCACCCGGCCCGCGACTTCGACCTCTCCAAGGTCCAGTGCGTCGCCACCACGGGATCGCCGCTCCCACCCGACGGCTTCCGCTGGCTGCACGACGAGTTCGCAGCGAGCGGGGCCGACCTGTGGATCGCCTCCGTCAGCGGCGGTACGGACGTGTGTTCCTGCTTCGCCGGAGCCGTCCCGACGCTCCCGGTCCACACCGGTGAACTGCAGGCACCCGGCCTCGGCACCGACCTGCAGTCCTGGGACACCGACGGTCACCCCGTGATCGACGAGGTGGGTGAACTCGTCGTCACCAACCCGATGCCGTCGATGCCGATCCGTTTCTGGAACGACCCCGACGGCAGCCGCTATCACGACAGCTACTTCGACACCTACCCCGGCGTGTGGCGCCACGGCGACTGGATCACGATCACCTCGCACGGCTCCGTCGTCATCCACGGCCGCTCCGACTCCACGCTGAACCGCCAGGGCGTACGCATGGGCTCCGCCGACATCTACGAAGTCGTAGAACGGCTCCCCGAGATCAAGGAATCCCTGGTCATCGGCGTCGAGCAGCCTGACGGCGGCTATTGGATGCCCCTCTTCGTGCACCTCGCCCCGGGGGCCGCCCTCGACGAGGCACTCCTCGGCCGCATCAAACAGGCCATCCGCGAACAGCTCTCGCCGCGCCATGTCCCCGACGAGGTCATCGAGGTCCCAGGGGTCCCGCACACTCTCACCGGAAAACGCATCGAGGTCCCGGTCAAACGCCTCCTCCAGGGCACCCCACTGGAAAAGGCCGTCAACCCGGGCTCCATCGACAACCTCGAGCTGCTGCACTTCTACGAGGACCTCGCCCGCAAACGGACCTGAGCACATGCCGGGAGGGCGACGCCGTGGCGCCGGGGCCGACGCGACCTCGGCACCACTCACCGTCACTTCCGGCGATCGCCGGAAGTCCCCCGACCCTCCCACGCTAGCCATCACATCGCTTTGACCTGCATGTTTCATGGCCCCCCTGAGCGACCTCTGATCACGCAGGACCCATTGTCAGTGCCGACGGTTACTTTGGGTGAGCATCGATCGACTGTGCACACAGGGGGAAACACATGGCACACCTCGACCACCAGACCATGCGCCGCGTCCTGCGCCGCGAAATCGCCGGCACCCTCGGCCTGCTCACCGACGAGCACGACTTCCGTGCCATGCGGCGCTACCGCACCTTCACGTTCGACGATCACGCCGTCTACCTCCAGCAGGTCGAAGACCTCCTGAAGACACGCGCCATGCAGGGCACCCACACCACCGTGGCCCTCTTCGACCCACAGGAATACGCCGAGTACTGCACCGCCCGGGGAATCGACCCCGACATCCCCGCCCACCGCACACGCTTCACGGCCGAAGTCGCGACCACAGGGCCTACCATCCCCTACGAGGGTCAGCCCCTCGCCGACCTCCTGCCCGCCCTCGTCGACGAAGCCGTGCGGCAAGCGACCTGGGAGTACGCGGCCACCCTGCTCGCCCGCCTCGGTGCCTGCGCGACCTGCGGTGAGGACATCGGCCGCGCCGCCTTCACCCGGGCCTCGAACCTCGTCGCCCGCATCCTCGACACGGCGCCACCGGGCGACCGGCACCTCGTATGCAGCGTCACCGGCACCCCCGAAACACTGGTCGCCGTCCTCCACGCGGACGAAGAGGACCACGGCGCCACCCAACTCGACGAGGCCGAAGCGCTCGAGTTCACCACCGTCCTCGCCCTCGGCCTGGCCACCCAGAGCCCGGGCGGCCTGGTGATGCGCACCACAGCCCCCGACACCTCCGACCGGATCTACGGCTGGCGGCTGCGCGGCGACGGCTTCGAACCCCTGACCGCCGGCGAGGTCTTCGACGCCTATTGCACCGACGTCGAATCCGGCGACCTCATCTCACCCGAGTCCAACGTGGACTACTGCTTCCCACCCGACCTGGGCCATGAGGGGACCGCGCAGGGTCACAGCCACTGACCGAGGGACCGTCCACAGACACGAGGGGCGCTCCACCCGAAGGCGGAGCGCCCCTGCTCACCGGCCGATCCTCGGCCGGAACCGACTACTCGCCGGACAGCACGGCCTGAGCCGCGTTGCGCGCCTCCTCGGCGCTGTCCGACGCACGCGCGGCAGCCGCCGCCCGCTCACACTGCGCCAGCGTGTACTTCGCCAACGCGGTCCGCACGTAGGGGATCGACGCCGCCCCCATGGAAAGCGAGGTGACTCCCAGACCCGTCAGGACACATGCGAGCAGCGGATCCGACGCGGCCTCGCCACACACACCACAGCTCTTGCCCTCGGCCCTGGCCGCCTCGGCGGACAGAGCGACGAGGTCCAGCAGCGCGGGCTGCCACGGGTCCTGCAGCCGGGACACCGCCCCCACCTGCCGGTCGGCGGCGAACGTGTACTGAGCGAGGTCGTTCGTACCCAGCGACAGGAACTCCACCTCCTGCAAGATGGAACGCGCCCGCAGAGCGGCCGACGGGATCTCCACCATCGCGCCGAACTTCGCCCGCAGTCCCGCCTCGCGGCACGCGTCCGCGAACGCCTTCGCGTCGGCGCGGTCTGCCACCATCGGCGCCATGACCTCGAGGTGGACGGGCAGCCCCTCGGCGGCCTTCGCCAGCGCGGTCAGCTGGGTCCGCAGGACGTCGGGGTGGTCCAGCAGGGTCCGGAGCCCACGCACGCCGAGCGCCGGGTTGGGCTCATCGGCCGGGGTGAGGAAGTCCAGCGGCTTGTCGGCGCCCGCATCCAGCACGCGCACGACGACTCGCCCCTCGGGGAACGCCTCGAGCACCTGACGGTAGGCCTCGACCTGCTTCTCCTCCGACGGCGCGCTCTTGCTGTCGTCGAGGAAGAGGAACTCGGTACGGAACAGCCCGACGCCCTCGGCTCCGGCCTCGACGGCAGCCGGAACGTCGGCCGGCCCTCCGACGTTCGCCAGCAGCGGCACCTTGTGACCGTCGGCGGTGGCACCCGGCCCGGTCGAGCCGGCCAGCGCCGCCCTGCGCTCGGCGGCCGCGGCCTCGAGCTGGGCCTTCTTCTCGTCGCTCGGATTCACGAAGATGTCGCCGCTGCTGCCGTCGACGGCGATCACCGTTCCTTCGGCGAGCTCACCGGCGCCCGGCAGGGCGACGACGGCGGGCACGCCGAGGGCCCGCGCCAGGATGGCGCTGTGACTCGTCGGCCCGCCCTCCTCGGTCACGAAACCGAGGACGAGCGTCGGGTCCAGCAGTGCGGTGTCGGCGGGCGCCAGGTCCCGGGCCACCAGCACGTAGGGCTCGTCGCTGTCCGGGACACCGGGCATCGGGACGCCCAGCAGACGGGCGACGATACGGTTCCGCACATCATCGAGGTCGGCCACGCGACCGGCGAGGTACTCGCCCGCTCCCGCCAGCAGCTCCCGGTAGGCGGCGAAAGCGTCGTACACAGCGCGCTCGGCCGTGCTGCCGACGGCGATACGCCGGTCCACGTCGACCATCAGCTCGGGGTCCTGGGCCATCATGGCCTGCGCCTCGAGCACTGCCTGCGCTTCGCCCCCAGCCAGATTGCCGCGCGCCATCAGGTCGGCTGCCACGGCTTCCACGGCCTGGCGGGCGCGCCCCTGTTCGCGTTCCGCCTCCTCCGCCGGGATCTGCTTGGCCGGCGGTTCGAGCACCGCCGTTCCCATGTGCCGAACCTCGCCGATCGCCACACCGTGACTCACGCCGACGCCTCGAAGCGTTGTCTCCATCTCACCGTCTCCGATAGTGCGGCGGGTCCCGCCGCCGCAGTGGTTGTCCTGCGTGCCGTCGACAGGACGGCGTCAGCACTACTGCCAGGAAAAGAGAACGTCGCCGACCTTGACGTCGCCGTCTTCACGGAGTTCGCCGAGCGAGTCGGCCGTGGCCTCCAGGGCGACGACCGGGCACACGGGGGACTTGCCGGCTTCCTCGACCGCGGCCGGGTTCCACCGCACGATGCTCTGCCCGCGCGTCACGGTGTCGCCCTTGTTCACCAGGAGCTCGAAGCCCTCACCGTTGAGCTGCACGGTGTCGATCCCGAGGTGAGTAAGTACCCCATGCCCCTCGGAGTCGACCACGACGAAAGCGTGCGGGTGGAGGGAGACGATGACTCCGTCGACGGGTGCGACTGCCTCGGAAGGCTCACGCACGGGGTCGATCGCTGCGCCCGGGCCGACCATGGCCCCGGAAAAGACGGGGTCCGGCACGGCCGCCAGTCCGATGGCGCGTCCTACTAGAGGGGACGTCACGGTGGTCATGGGAAGCCTCCCGGGGGTGGAGATGTATATGGGCCGTTACTGCCTGTTCAGGTCGGCGCGCTGTGCAGCAGGGTATGTCATATGAAGTACCGGTTCCGCACGAGAGCTCCCGATCCGTGGTCTAGACCAGTAGCGTAGTCGATTTGCAGCGACTCTGCGGCCCCGTGTATAGTCGTACTTCTGCTTGAGGGTGAGTGACGCGATCAAGCGCGCTTATCGAGCAGCACCCAACTTGTCAGATCCTATCTTCGGATCATCTTCTGCATGTCTGCAGAGCGGTGGTCAGGAGGCCGGAGAAACCCTGATAGAGTCGGGAACGCAAGAACGAAGGGAAGCGCCCGGAGGAAAGCCCGAGAGTATCGGGTGAGTACAAAGGAAGCGTCCGTTCCTTGAGAACTCAACAGCGTGCCAAAAATCAAC